>NZ_JBEYSJ010000040.1:0-85412 GCF_040704195.1 Amycolatopsis sp. NPDC047767 | reverse complement strand
TCACCCCACCCCCAGCGCTTTGCGTCCCCCCCCCCCCCCCCCGCGGGGGGTTTGGTGGCGTCCCCCCCCCCCCCGGGCGCGTCGGGCGCCCACGGCCCCCCCCCCGCCACATGGGGTGCTGGGGACCGAGCCGTGTCAGGCGTTGGCGAGGTCGCGCAGGGCCGGGAGGAGCGCGCGCAAGGCGCGGCCGCGGTGGGAAGCCGCGTCCTTTTCGGACGGTTCCAGCTCCGCGGACGAGCGCGTCTCGCCGTCGGGCACGAAGATCGGGTCGTAGCCGAAGCCGTGGGTGCCGCGGCGTTCGCGGAGCAGCGTGCCGCGCCATTCGCCGCGGACGATGGTTTCCTCGCGGGACGGGAGAACGAGGGCGGCGGCGCAGACGAAGGCCGCGCCTCGGCGGTCGTCGGGGGTGTCGGTGAGCTGGGCGAGTACCAGGTCGAGGTTGGCGTCGTCGTCGCCGTGGCGCCCGGACCAGCGGGCGGACAGGATGCCGGGCATGCCGTTCAGCGCGTCGACCGCCAGGCCGGAGTCGTCGGCGACGGCGGGCAAACCCGTGGCCGCCACGGCGTCGCGGGCCTTGGCGACGGCGTTGCCCTCGAAGTCCGGCGCGGTTTCCGGTGCTTCGGGGAACTCGTCGACGTCGGCGAGGCCCAGCACCTCGATGCCGGCGATACCCTCGGCCTCGAGGATGCGGCGTAGCTCGCCGAGCTTCTTCTGGTTGCGCGTGGCCAGCAGCAGCTTTGTCACTTGGCGCCCTTCTTCTTGTCCGGGCGCGGCTGCGGCAGCTCACCCGGGTACGGCAGCGCCAGTGCCTCGTTCTGCAGCTGCGTGAGCGTCGCGCAGCCGGCGAGCGCCAGGTCGAGCATGGTGTCCAAAGTGGACCGCGCGAACGTGGCGCCCTCGCCCGTGCCCTGCACCTCGATGAGTGTGCCGGCGTCGGTGGCGACCACGTTCATGTCGACCTCCGCGCGCGAGTCCTCCTCGTACGGCAGGTCCAGGCGTACGCGCCCGTCGACCACGCCGACGCTCACCGCGGCGACCGAGGACGACAGCGGCTGCGGGTCGTTGAGCCGGTTGGCCGCGCCGAGCCACGTGATGGCGTCGCGCAGGGCGACGTAGCCGCCGGTGACCGCGGCGGTGCGGGTGCCGCCGTCGGCCTGGATCACGTCGCAGTCGATCACGATCGTGTTCTCGCCCAGCGCCGCGAGGTCGATGCACGCGCGCAGCGACCGGCCGATCAGCCGGGAGATCTCGTGGGTGCGGCCGCCGATGCGGCCCTTCACGGCTTCGCGGTCGCCGCGGGTGTTGGTGGCCGACGGGAGCATCGCGTACTCGGCCGTGACCCACCCGAGCCCGGAGCCCGCCCGCCAGCGCGGCACACCCTCGGTGACGCTGGCCGCGCACAGCACGCGCGTGTTGCCGAACTCGATGAGCACCGAACCGGCAGGCCACTTCTGGAACCCGCGGGTGATCTTGATGTCGCGGAGCTGGTCGTCGTTCCTGCCATCTTTCCTCGTCACGCCTGAGAAGATACTGCGTGGCCTGCCACTCCGTTGAGGGCGGTGGAGGGGAGGAAGGCGGAGTTTAAGGCCTCGCCCCGACAGTCCGCCGCTCAGATCTCGTAGACGGCGCCCTGCGTCACGAGCTCACTGTCCGGGAACACCGCCGCGGCCTCCGCGAGCACCGCGCGGCTGTCGGTCCACGGCGCGATGTGGGTGAGCAGCAGCCGCCCGACGTCGGCGTCCTTCGCCAGCTCACCGGCCTGTTTTCCGGACAGGTGCACGCCGTCGGGCCGGTCGGCCGCGTCCGTCCACGAGGCCTCCGACAGGAGCACGTCGACGCCGTCGGCCAGCTCGCCCAGCGCGGGGCACGGGCCGGTGTCGCCGGTGTAGGCGAGGAGGGCGCCGCCGTAGGAGATCCGCAGGCCGAACGCCGGCGTCGGGTGCCGCACCACGGCGGCCGTCACGTCGAACGGCCCGATCCGCACGGTTTCCTCACGCAGCGTGTGGAAGGCGTAGACGTCGGACAGGTCCACGGCGGCGCGCTCGTCGGCGTCGGCGGCGTACGCGTGGGCCAGCCGCGTCGGCGCGTCGGCCGGGGCGTAGAGCGGCAGCTGCCGCGGCCGGGCCGGGTACGGCGGCGCCGGGTGGTAGCGGCGCAGCACCGTGAGCGAGTTGACGTCGGCGCAGTGGTCCGAGTGCAGGTGCGACAACACGAGCGCGTCGAGGTCGAACGGGTCGCACACCATCTGGAGCTGGGCGAACGCGCCGTTGCCGAGCTCGAGGCCCAGCCGGAACCCCTCCGCCTCCAGCAGGTACCCGGACGCGGCGGAGTTCGGCCCGGGGACGCTGCCCGAGCACCCGAGGATCGTCAGTCGCACCCCATCACCCTAAGTGTGCCGGGGCGGTCTTACGCGCTCGTGGGAGCGAGGACACCCGGCGCGAACCCCATGAACCGCGCCGCCAGCCGCGTGAACGGCTCCGGCGAGCCCGTGGCCAGGAACTCGTGCCGCGGCGGCGTGTCGCGTTCGGCCAGCAGGTCGAATTCGGTGAGCACGCGGTAGAGGTCCTTGGCCGTCTCGTCGGCGCTGGAGACGAGCGTGACGTCCTGGCCCATCACGATCTGCAGCACGCCGGAAAGCAACGGGTAGTGCGTACAGCCGAGCACGAGCGTGTCGACCTCGGCTTCGATCAGCGGCTGCAGATAACCCTGTGCGAGACCCAGGATCTGGCGCCCGGACGTGATGCCGCGCTCCACGAAGTCGACGAACCGGTGGCACGCGACGCTCGTGAGCTGGACGTCGGGCGCCGCGGCGAATGCGTCGTCGTAGGCCCGGGAACGAACGGTCCCCTCGGTCCCGATCACGCCCACCCGGCCACTGTGCGTGACCGAGGCGGCGCGGCGTGCGGCGGGCAGGACCACCTCGATGACGGGGACGTCGTAGCGCTCACGGGCGTCGCGCAGGCAGGCGGCCGAGGCCGTGTTGCAGGCGATGACCAGGGCTTTCACGCCGCCTTCGACGAGTTCGTCGAGGGCTTCGAGGGCGTACTGGCGGGCCGTCGCGATGGGGAGGGGGCCGTAGGGGTTGCGCGCGGTGTCGCCGACGTAGCGGAGCTGCTCGGCCGGCAGCAGCTCGAGGATCGACCGGGCGACGGTGAGACCGCCGACGCCGGAATCGAAAACCCCGATGGGCGCGTCGGCGGTCGGGGTGCTCACACCTCGAGGCTACCGGCCGCCTTCTTCTTGGGACGGTCGCCCCGCGCCGTCAGCCAGGCCGCGAGGACACCGGCCAGCGCGCCGAACAGGTGGCCCTGCCAGGAGATGCCGGGGTTGCCCGGCAGCAGGCCCCACAGCATCCCGCTCCACAGACCCAGCAGCACCACGGCGACCACGATCTGCCCGAACGCCCGGTTGAAGATGCCGCGGACCAGCAGGAACGCCAGCCACCCGAACGCCAGCCCGGACGCGCCCACCGTGTACGCGTTCGACGGCCCGACCAGCCACACCCCCAGGCCCGACACGATCCAGATGATCGCCGTGACCACCGCCCAGCGCCCGATCCCCGCCGCCATCGCCAGGAACGACAGCACGAGCACCGGCACGGTGTTCGAGAACAGGTGCCCCCAGCCGGCGTGCAGCAGCGGCGCCCACAGGATCCCGTCGAGCCCCGACAGCTGCCTCGACACGATGCCCCCGTGGTCGAGGTCCGCCGGCAGGATCACGTCCAGCAGCTCCACCAGGTAGAGCACGAGCGTGAACCCCACCGCGACGATCGCCGCCGCCTTGGGATTGGGCGGCAGGATGCGCTTCGCCGGGTTCGACGTGCCGGTGGCCTTCGCCTTGTCCGCCGGCTGGTCCCCGAACGGCATGGGCTGCGGTGGGAGTGTGCTCACGGGTTCCAGGCTACGTCCGTCCGGTGCGGGTGGCCTCGGGTGAATTCCCTGATGTTCGAGTTCAGGGCCGCTCCCGACGACCGGTCGCGACGGTGCCGGGGGCGGCTCGCGCAGCCGCACTGCCCCACGCCACGCACGCACCCGGCGGCGCGGCCCCGGCCCAGCGGCAGACGGTGGCCGCACCGCGCACAGGCACGGCCGGCCGCGGCCAGTCGCAACCTCGATCGCCGACCGCCGATAACCCGGCCCCGCTGCGCCGCGCGGAGGCACGGGTGCCAGGCAAAGCGGTCCACTGTCCGACCCGAGCCACGCCCGCGCCGCCGGCTCGAAGCCGAGACCTACGTGATGGTCCCGTTGGCCCTGGCTCGCCACAAAGCCGTCCGGGCCTCGGGGGTGTTCAGCCGTTCCAGGCCGCGGATTGTCCACGAGCGCAAGGCTTCGTCGGGGCTGTCGAGCTGGGCGGCGAGGACGGGCAGCGCCTCCGGGGACGCCGCCGCGCCGATCAGTTCCAGCAGCCAGCAGCGCAGGCCGTGGTCCTCGGTTTCCCGCTCGAACTCCGCGATGAGCTCGCCGACATGCTCGGCGGCGGAGGCGAGCAGCAGCTGAAAGCCGTCTTCCCGGGTTTGCCTGTTAGCGCGCCGCATCATCCGCAGGGCGGTGTCGAAGGTGTCGGCCACGGGATCGAGCCTAGTGGCCGGCGTCGAACGGGCCCTGTCCCGCCGTGAGTTCCGAGAAGATCTTGATGAGGTGCTCCGCCGTGGCCTCGTCGCTCTGGCCGGCCGTGGCGGCCTCGAACTCGGCGCTGGTGATCGCGATGTGGGC
Source organism: Amycolatopsis sp. NPDC047767 (assembly GCF_040704195.1). Taxonomy (NCBI): domain Bacteria; kingdom Bacillati; phylum Actinomycetota; class Actinomycetes; order Pseudonocardiales; family Pseudonocardiaceae; genus Amycolatopsis; species Amycolatopsis sp. NPDC047767. The sequence goes on along the minus strand of NZ_JBEYSJ010000040.1, from coordinate 80,700 downwards.
GCTGCGCGGGAACATCGCGTGCTCGTACTCGGACAGCGCGGCCTCGACGTCGTCCGGGTGGGCGGCGAGGGCCTGGCCGAGTTCGGCGGCGTCGAGCATGGCGAGGTTGGCGCCTTCGCCGTTCGGGGGCATGAGGTGGGCCGCGTCGCCGACGAGGGTCGCGCCGGGGACGCGGTCCCAGCGGTGCTCGAGTGGCAGGACGTAGTGCGGGCGCAGCATGGGTGCGGTGTCGGCGTCGGTGATGAGGGCCGTGAGTTCCGGGGCCCAGCCGGTGAATTCCTGCGCGACGCGGGCGACAGCGCCGGCCGGGTCGGTGAAGTCGATGGCCGCGAACCAGTCCAGCGGCCGCGTCAGCGACACGTATGTGTGAATCGTGTCCCCGCTTTCGCGGTGGGCCATGATGCCCTTGTCCGATCCGACCGCGCCCATTGAGCCACCGCCGACGGCCTTGGCGGTGGCGGGGTGGCGGGTCTCGACGTCGTACAGGTAGGTCTCGACCATGGCCGTGCCGGCGTACGAGGGAACCGCGCCCGACAGCAGCGGCCGCACGCGCGACCAGGCGCCGTCGGCGCCGACCAGCAGGTCGGTCACGACCACGCTGCCGTCGGCGAAGGTCACCTCGTGGCGGCCGTCGCCCACGGAACGCGCGTCGAGAACCTTGTGGCCCCAGCGAACCGTGCCGGCGGGGAGCGAGTCGAGCAGCAGCTGCCGCAGCTCCCCGCGTTGGACTTCGGGCCGGCCTCCGGTGCCGTCGTCGGCCTTGTCGAACAGCACGGTGCCCTCGCGGTCCAGGAACCGCGTCTGCTGGCGGCCTTCGAGGATCAGACCGGAGAATTCGGCCATGAGCTCCGCGGCTTCGACGGCGATCTGGCCGTTGTAGTCGTGGATATCGAGCATCCCGCCTTGCGCCCGCGCACCCGCGGACGCCTCGGCTTCGTAGACGGTGGCGGGAATGCCGTGGACGTGCAGGACACGGGCGAGGGTGAGGCCGCCGAGGCCGGCGCCGATGATCGTGACGGTGTTCATGGTGGCTCCTTCGGGTTCGGAGCGGCCCGGTGAGCCGCTCTCGAACCGAAGGTTGCCGTGATCCGCTGGCACGGCGCGCACACCGCGCTGCCACCCGCCTGGCACGGCCTGCCAGCCCGCTGCCAGAAGCTCAGGCCGGAGCCGGCGGCAGCTCCCGCAGCCCCAGCGCCCAGTCCACCGCGGCCTCCGCGTGGAGCCGCGTGGTCGGGAACACCGAGACCGAGCTGTCGGACTGATCGACGAGCAGCTCGATCTCCGTGCACCCGTAGATCACGCCCTCGGCTCCCGCAAGAACCAGCCGCGCGATCACCTCGCGATAGGCCGCCCGCGAAGCCGGCCGGACCACACCGTGCACCAGCTCGTCGTAGATCACCCGGTGCACCAGCTCCTGGTCCACTTCGGACGGAACCAGCACCGAAAGCCCGTGCGCCGCAAGGCGTTCGCGGTAGAACGGCTGGCTCATCGTGAACGCCGTCCCCAGCAGGCCCACTGACGAAACGCCGGCCGACCGCACGGCCGCGGCCGTCGTGTCCCCCAGGTGCAGGAACGGCACCCGCAGCCGCAACGCCGAAGCCACCTTGTGCATCGTGTTGGTGCACAACACGATCACGTCCGCGCCCGCCGCTTCCAAGGCCGAAGCGGCGGCGGCCAGCACCTCGCCCGCCGCCGCCCAGTCACCCGAAGCCTGCAGCGCCTCGATCTCCGCGAAGTCCACGGAGTACAGCACCACCCGCGCGGAGTGGTAGCCGCCCAGGGCGTCTCGCACCCGCGAGTTCACCAGGCGGTAGTACTCCGCCGAAGACTCCCAGCTCATGCCGCCCAGGAGCCCGATCGTCCTCACGCCCAGAGCTGCCCGTCCAGCCGCGCGGCGGCTTCGTCGAGCGAACCCGCGTACGCGCCCGTGGACAGGTACTTCCAGCCCGCGTCCGCGACGACGAAGGCCACGTCCGCGGTCTCCCCGCGAGCGGCGGCCTTCTCGGCGACGGCCAGCGCGGCGTGCAGCACCGCGCCCGTCGAGATACCCGCGAAAATGCCTTCGTTCTCCAGCAGTTCCCGCGTCCGGCGAAGCGCGTCGTACGCGCCGACGGAGTACCGGCCGTTGAGCACGCTGGGGTCGTACAGCTCCGGCACGAACCCCTCGTCGAGGTTGCGCAGGCCGTACACCAGCTCGCCGTACCGCGGCTCGGCCGCGATGATCTGCACGCCGGGCTTCGCCTCGTGCAGGTACCGCCCGACGCCCACCAGAGTCCCCGTCGTGCCGAGGCCGCCGACGAAGTGGGTGATCGTCGGCAGGTCCTTCAGCAGCTCGGGACCGGTGCCGCGGTAGTGCGCGTCCGCGTTGGCCGGGTTGCCGTACTGGTAGAGCATCACCCAGTCGGGGTTCTGCTCGGCCAGCTCCTTGGCCCGCCGCACGGCTTCGTTCGAGCCGCCCGCCGCGGGCGAGAACACGATCCGCGCGCCGTAGGCCTGCAGCAGCTGCTTGCGCTCGGTGGAGGTGTTCTCCGGCATCACGCACACCAGGCCGTAGCCCTTGAGCTTCGCGGCCATGGCGAGCGAGATGCCGGTGTTGCCCGAGGTCGGCTCGAGGATCGTCGAGCCGCGCCGCAGGCGGCCCTCACGCTCGGCGGCCTCGATCATGGCCAGCGCCGGCCGGTCCTTGATCGAACCGGTCGGGTTGCGGTCCTCGAGCTTCGCCCACAACCGCACGTCGTGGGTGGGCGAGAGCCGGGGCAGCCCCACGAGCGGCGTGCCGCCGAGCGCGTCGAGCAGGGACTCGTAGCGGGCCATCGGTTTAGCGCGCACCGCCGGCGACGGCGGGCAGGATGGTGAGCGTGTCGCCGTCCTTCACCTCGGCTGCGAGGCCACCGGCGAAGCGCACGTCCTCGTCGTTGACGTAGACGTTGATGAAGCGGTGCAGCTTCTCCTCCTTGACCAGGCGCGCCTTCAGCCCGGAGTGGCGCGACTCGACGTCGTCGATCACCTCGAGGACGGTCTTGCCCGCCGCCTCGACGGACTTCTCGCCGCCGGTGTGCGTGCGCAGGATGGTCGGGATGGAGACGGTCACGGCCATGGTTTTCTACCTCCGAAGTGGGTTCTGAGAAGCTGACGCGCGGGACGCAGCCCTTATTCCGGCAGCTCAGTCGACGATCTCGACCGGCTCCTCGGTGATCTCGGCGTCCACGATCCGGTACGAGCGGAACTCGTGCGAATCGGGGTCCTTCGTGGAGACGAGCACGTAGTGCGCGTCGGGTTCGGCGGCGATGTTCGCGTCGGTGCGCGACGGGTAGGCCTCCGTCGCGGTGTGCGAGTGGTAGATCACCACGGGCACCTCGTCGTTCGCGTCCATCTCGCGGTAGAGCTTGAGCAGGTCACCCGAGTCGAACTCGTAGAACGTCGGTGACCGCGCCGCGTTCAGCATCGGGATGAACCGTTCGGGGCTGTCGGAGCCCACGGGACCCGCGATCACCCCACACGCCTCGTCGGGGTGGTCACGGCGGGCGTGGGCGACGATCTCGTCGACGAATTCACGGCGGATCCGGAGCACACCCGACATCTTAGGTGGTGGACCCACCCTGTCCAGACTGTGAGACCTTCCGCTCAGGCACCTGGTCGGGGACAATTCCGGGCGTGCCTGTGCCGACGAAGGTCCGCGACCGCTGCCTGCCGTTCCTGCCCGACGGCGACCGGATCCAGTACGTGTTCGCCGGCAACTCGCTCTACCTCAACGGGATGGCGGCGCTCTACGGCTTCCTGGTGGTGGTCACCGACCGGCGCGTGGTCGTGCTCGCCTGCGGCCGCTTCCGGCGGCTGCGGCCGAAGGCGGTGTGGGAGGTCCTGCCGCGCTCGACCGAGCTGGGACCGGTGGAGGAGCACCCGTCGCTGGGTCCGACGATCTCGTTCGCGGACCTCGTGCTGGAGATCGACGAGGCCGACATCGTCGCGATCCGCGCGGCCGACCTCGAACGCGACGGCGCGTGGGCCCCGCAGGACCCGCTGCCGGACCTCTAACCCTCGAACGCCTCGGGCCACACGTCCCGGTACGCCGCCACCCCGCCGGCCGCGGTGGCTGTGAGCAGTCCGTGGACCATCGCGCGGGCGAACACCCGCGCGGCGGCCGAGCACAACGCGTCGAGCGCGGCGGCCCGCTGGCCGTCGGCGAACGTGCCGATGCCGGCGGGCAGCTCGTGCGCGCCCGTGGCCAGCGCGAAGACGGTGTCGCCGTCGAACATCGTGTGGGCCGGGCGCACGGCGCGGGCCAGGCCGTCCTGCGCGGCGACCGCGAGCCGGCGCGCCTCGGCCTTCGACAGCGCCGCGTCGCACGCGACCACGCCGATCGTGGTGTTCAAGTCCGTCCGCGCCGGCGGCACCTCACCCGGCCGCGAAGGCCAGCGGACACCGAACTCGCCCGCCACCTCGTGGTCCGCGGCGAACGCCCGCCCGGTCGCGAAGTCCACGGCCTCGCCCCCGGCGTTCACGGCCGCCAGCGCCCCGACGGTCACGCCGTCGACGACCTCGCTCGCCGAGCCGATGCCGCCCTTGAGCGACCCGACCACGGCCCCGGTGCCGGCGCCGACCGTGCCCGACGCGAACGTCTTCGACGCTGCTTCGCAAGCGGCGTAACCGAAAGCCGCGTCCGGCCGGTTGCCCCACTCGCTGCGGGGAAGATCGAACAGGACCGCGCCGGGCACGATCGGCACGACCTGGTGCGGCTCGGGCCCGACGGGGAAACCCAGGTTGCGCTCCGAAAGCCAGCGCATCACACCGTCGGCCGCGGCCAGCCCGTACGCGCTGCCGCCGGAGAGGCACACGGCGTTCACGCGCTGCACCAGGTTCTCCGGCTCCAGCAGGTTCGTCTCGCGCGTGCCGGGCGCGCCGCCGCGCTGGTCGACCGCGCCCGTCGCGCCGTCCGGCACGAGGACCACGGTGGTGCCGGTGGCCCAGCCGTCGCCGAGGCGGTGGTGGTGCCCGACGAGGACACCCGGAACGTCGGTGATCACGCGGTCAGCGCCTGGATCAGCGTCTCCTGCACCCAGGTCAGCCAGTGGTACACGCCCAGGTGCGGGGCGCGCGGGTCGTCGTCCGGCAGCTCGTCGGGCATGTCCTCGGTGACGTCCAGCGCCGTGCCCAGCGCGAGGCGCACGTCGTTGAGCGCGCCCAGCCACGCGTCGGCCTGCTCGACGTCCAGGTGCACGTCGCCGCCGTCGCGCGGCAGCGTGTCGAGCACGACCTTGGCCACGCCGACCTTCGTCTCCAGCAGCTCGGGCTCGTGCAGCGAGCGCATGGCCGCCGCGGAGTCGAGGTCCTCGCGGGAGGGGTTGTCGGGGTCGAGCTTGTGAAAATCGGGCAGCAGCCGCGAGAGCACCGGGTCGTCCGGCGACTCCGACGGGCCGGTGCGGATGCCGGTGAGCTCGGCCAGCTCGTCCTGCGGAGCCTCCTCGGCCCGCGCGCGCAGCATGTCCTCGAGCTGGCTGACCAGACCGCGCAGCACGGCAGCTTCCTGCTGCTCGAACCCCGCGAGGATCACGTCGCCCTTGCGCCGCCACGCCTTCACGAGGGCTGTTCCATCGTCGCCCACAGGCCGGCGGCGTGCAGCTTCGCCACGTCCGTCTCCACCTTCTCCTTGGACCCCGACGACACGATCGCCTTGCCCTTGTGGTGCACGTCGAGCATCAGTTTCGTGGCGTGGTCCCGGCTGTAGCCGAACAGCTTCTGGAACACATACGTCACGTACGACATCAGGTTGACCGGATCGTTCCACACGACGGTCCGCCAGGGCTTGTCCTCCTCGGCGACCTCTGCCCCGAGTGGATCAACCTGCGTCTGTTCGGATGCGACAGGCGTGGACATGCACCCCATGGTGTCACGGGGGTCACGGGGTACGCCGCGCCAGGTCCGGCCATGTGGGTGAATAGGCTGGCCCCATGGGTGCACCCGAGCCGGTCACCAGCGCCAGCACGGCGCTGCTCACCGACCACTACGAGCTGACCATGCTGGGCAGCGCGCTGGCCGACGGGACCGCCGAGCGGCCCTGCGTGTTCGAGGTCTTCGCGCGCCGGCTGCCCGACGGGCGGCGCTACGGCGTCGTCGCCGGAACCGCGCGCGTCCTCGACGCGATCGCCGACTTCCGGTTCACCGACGCCGAGCTGACCGTGCTGGAGCAGACGGCCGTGGTCGACGACGCCACGCTGTCGTGGCTGGCCGGCTACGAGTTCTCCGGCGACATCGAGGGCTACCCCGAGGGCGAGCTGTACTTCCCCGGCTCGCCGATCCTCACCGTGAGCGGCACGTTCGCCGAGGCCGTGGTGCTGGAGACGCTGGTGCTGTCGATCCTCAACCACGACAGCGCCATCGCGTCGGCCGCCGCCCGCATGGCCGGCGCGGCCCACGGGCGGCCGATCATCGAGATGGGCGGGCGGCGCACCCACGAGTACGCCGCCGTCGCCGCCGCGCGCGCCGCGTACATCGCCGGCTTCGCGACCACGTCGAACCTCGAGGCCGGACGCCGCTACGGCATTCCCACGCGCGGCACGGTCGCGCACGCCTTCATGCTGCTGCACGACAGCGAGGAGCAGGCGTTTCGCGCCCAGGTGGACAAGATGGGCCCGGACACGACGCTGCTCGTGGACACCTACGACATCACCGCCGGCATCGAGACCGCCGTGCGCGTGGCCGGCTCCGAGCTCGGCGCGATCCGCATCGACTCGGGCGACGTCGGCCCGCTCGCCCGCAAGGCGCGGGACCAGCTCGACTCCCTCGGCGCGAAGGACACGCGCATCGTCGTCTCGGGCGACCTCGACGAGCACGCCATCGCGGCGCTGCGCGCGGAGCCCGTGGACGCGTACGGCGTGGGCACCTCCGTGGTCACCGGCTCGGGCGCGCCGACCGCCGGCATGGTCTACAAGCTGGTGGAGGTCGACGGCCGGCCCGTCGCGAAACGCAGTGCCCACAAGGAATCCCGCGGCGGGCGCAAGCACTCGCTGCGGCGGCACCGCTCCACCGGCACGGCCGTGGAGGAGCTCGTGTGGACGGAGGCGTCGGGCCGGCCGAAGCCCGAGGAGCACGATCTCGACCTGCAGATCCCCCTGGTGCGCGGCGGCCGCGCGGTGGATGATCTGCCCACGCTGGACGACGCGCGCGCCCGGTTGCGGCGCGCCCAGGTCAGCCTGCCGTGGGAAGGGCTCAAGCTCTCGCACGGCGAGCCCGCGATACCGACGACGTTTCTGTAGAGGGAGCCGAGACATGGGAACCGCGCTGATCGTGGTGGACGTGCAGAACGACTTCTGCGAAGGCGGCTCGCTGGGCCTGCCCGGCGGCGCCGCCGCGGCGGAGGCCATCTCGCGCCACGCCGCCGAAGGGGGCTACGACCACGTGGTCGCCACGCGCGACCACCACGTCGACCCGGGTGACCACTTCAGCGACACGCCGAACTTCTCCACGAGCTGGCCGCGCCACTGCCTCGCGGGCACCGCGGGCGCGTCGTTCCACCCGTCGCTCGACGTCGTGCCGATCACGGCCGTGTTCTCGAAGGGCGAGTACACCGCGGCGTACTCCGGCTTCGAGGGCAAGTCGGGCGACGGCCGGTCGCTGGAAGAGTGGCTGCGCGCCCACGACGTGACCGACGTCGAGGTCGTCGGCATCGCCACGGACTTCTGCGTGCGCGCCACGGCGCTCGACGCCGCGCAGGCCGGCTTCGGCGTGAAGGTGCTGCTGGACCTCACCGTCGGCGGCTCGCAGCCGACGGTGGACGCGACGCTGGCCGACTTCGACAAGGCCGGGGTCACCTACACCGGCACCGCCGTGGTGCCGCCGCCCGCCGCGTCCTGACCGTCCTCAATAGACCATCCCAACGCGGCGTCGGGTGCGTTCAGGCCGGCGGCTGCGGCGCGCCGCCTTTGCCGAACGGGTTGCAGGCGGCAGTGCCGAGGTAGATGTCGCCGCCGGCCGGGCCGCCCTGAGGGAACAGCTGGATGTGCACGGCGTGCGTGACGAGGCTGCCGTCGGCGGGCTGCGGAGTCACGGTTTCGTTGATCGTGATCGCCGCCAGCGCCGTGCCTGCTTCGCCGCCGGGGATCAGCACGCGGTAGTTCGCGGGGATCGACGACGGCACGGTGAACCCGCCGACCTCGCCGATCGAGACCGTGCCGCTGCTGCCGTTCTTCGTGGTCGAGCAGCCCGCGGAGTACGTGCGCACGGTGATCGCCGGGCCGCCGAAGCGCTTGAGCACGTCGGCCTCGAACCGCTGGCCGCCCGCCGCCACGGTGGCCGTGGTGCCGTTGCGGCCGCACGTGGTGGCGCCGAGGCCGAACACCGCGACGTCGCCGGTGTCGCCGCCCGTGGTGCGCGCGGCGGTGGGACCATCGGCGTCGCAGCGGGCGAGGTCGCCGGTGACCACGTGCTGGTTGTCGACCAGCACGTCGACGCTGCCCGAGGAGCCCCAGCCCGTGGAGGTGGGGCCGTCGGCGAGCGCCGGGGCCGGTAGTCCCGCCGCGGCCGCGCCCAGCAGTGCCGTCGCCGTGACCAAGACCCGTCCGCGCATCACCCGTGCTCCCTTCGACCTGTGGTTGCATCCTCGGCAGCGAGGCACCCCCGCGAAACGTCACAACCCCTACACCACCCGGACGAGTGGTGTGGTGAGGAACGCAACTTGTCGGGGAAACCGGGGGTAACGAGCGTTAACCTCCTCGGACGTCCGTTTTCGATCGTGGGAGGTCTCCGTGTCGTCGCTGTCCCTCACCGGCCGCCGCCAGGTGCTGGCCGACCTTGTGCCCGGCGCCCTGGTGCGCGACCTGACGCTGGTCGCCGGCGGCGCCCTGCTCACCGGCGCGGCCGCGCAGCTGGTCATCCCCGTCCCGGGCAGCCCGGTGCCGATGACCGGCCAGACGTTCGCCGCGCTGCTCGTGGGCGCCTCGCTCGGCATGCGCCGCGGCGCCGCTTCGATGCTGCTGTACCTGCTCGTCGGCGCGGCCGGCGTGCCGTGGTTCCAGGGTGCGACGTCGGGGCTGTCCGGCGCTTCGGCCGGGTACGTCGTCGGGTTCGTGTTCGCCGGTGCGCTCGTGGGCTCGCTCGCCCGCCGCGGCGGTGACCGCACTCCGCTGCGCACCGTGGGGACCATGGTGCTCGGCAACGTCGTGATCTACGCGTTCGGCGTGCCGTGGCTGATGGCCGCCGCCGGCTTCGACTTCTCGACGGCGTTCGCCAAGGGCGTGGTGCCGTTCCTGATCGGTGACGCGCTGAAGATCGTGGTGGCGGCGGGGGTCCTGCCGCTCGCGTGGGCCGCGGTGGCTCGCGTGCGCAAGGAAGACTGAGCACCCGGCGTTCCGGCACGAGCGGCCCGTTCGTGCCGGAACGCCGATCCTGTCGGCCCCGGCGGCTATCGTGTATCGCTGTGCCCGCTCGAACTGATTTCCCCGGCGTCCTCGAACTCCTCACCCACGCTGTGGAGTCCGTGGGCGGAGCCGAGCGGCCGGGCCAGGTGAAGATGGCCGACGCCGTCGGCCACGCCATCCGCACCGGTGAACACCTCGCCGTGCAGGCAGGTACGGGAACCGGGAAGTCGCTGGCGTACCTGGTGCCCGCGATCCGCCACGCGGTGGAGAAGGAAGCCACCGTCGTCGTCTCCACGGCCACGATCGCGCTGCAGCGCCAGCTCGTGGACCGCGACCTGCCGCGCCTGGCGAAGGCGCTGAAGAAGCCGCTGGGCCGCGAACCGACCTTCGCGATCCTCAAGGGCCGCCGCAACTACCTGTGCCTGCACCGGCTCGACACGGGCGCGCCCGACGAGCCGGAGGACGCGCAGCTGTTCGACCCGTTCGCCGTTTCCCGGCTGGGCAAGGAGGTCACGCGGCTGCACGAGTGGTCTTCGGACACCGAGACCGGCGACCGCGACGAGCTCGTGCCCGGTGTTTCGGACCAGGCGTGGCGCCAGGTTTCCGTCACCGCCAGGGAATGCCTCGGCGCGGCGCGCTGCCCGATCGGCACCGACTGCTTCGCCGAACGCGCGCGGGCCGAGGCCGGGCGCGCGGACGTGGTCGTGACCAACCACGCACTGCTGGCGATCGACGCGTTGCAGGGCTACCAGGTGCTGCCCGACCACGACCTCGTGATCATCGACGAGGCCCACGACCTGGTCGACCGCGTCACGTCCGTCGCCACGGGCGAGCTGACCAGCGCCGTGGTCTCCGCCGCCGCGCGCCGCTGCGGGCGGCTGATCGACGCCGACATCGCCGACCGCCTGCTGGAAGCCGGCGACGGCCTCGCGCTGATCCTCGACGACCTCCCGGCCGGACGGCTGGATTCGCTGCCGCAGGCGCTGAAGGGCGCGATTCCCGCGGTGCGCGACGCCGCGAAGGCCTGCCTGACGGCGCTGGGTTCCGACCGCAAGGAAGACGTCGACGGGGCCACCGCACGCAAGCTGGCGCGCTCGCTGCTCGAAGAGGTGCACGACACCGCCGCACGCCTGCTCGACGCCTACGACGAGGATCTGGCCCACCAGCGCGACGTCGTGTGGCTCACGGGCGACCGCTACTCGGCCAACCCGCGACCGCCGGCGCTGAAGGTGGCGCCGCTGGGCGTCGCGGGCCTGCTGCGCGAGCGCGTGTTCAACCTCAACACCACCGTGCTCACCTCGGCGACGCTGACGCTGGGCGGCGAGTTCGACACCATGGCGCGCCAGTGGGGCCTGCCGCCGGGCGGCGCGCGCGTCACCAAGGCGCCCGGTGCGGCCACGGACAAGGAAGCGCCGGCCGACGAGGACAAGGGACCGAAGTGGACGGGCCTCGACGTCGGCTCGCCCTTCGACCACCGGCGCAACGGGATCCTCTACCTGGCCAAGCACCTGCCGCCGCCGGGCCGCGACGGGCTGGCGGAGTCCACAATGGACGAACTCGCCGGATTGGTCGAGGCCGCGGGCGGCCGTACGCTGGGGCTGTTCTCGTCGATGCGCGCGGCCAAGCAGGCCGCGGAGGCGATGCGCGAGCGGCTCGACTACCCGATCCTGTGCCAGGGCGACGACTCGATGCCCACGCTGGTACGCCAGTTCACCGACGAGCCGCGCACGTGCTTGTTCGGCACGCTCACGCTGTGGCAGGGCGTCGACGTGCCGGGGCCGTCGCTGCAGCTCGTGGTGGTGGACCGGATCCCGTTCCCGCGCCCCGACGACCCGGTGCTGTCGGCCCGCCAGCGGGCCGTGGAAGCCCGTGGTGGCAACGGGTTCCTCACCGTCGCGGCCACCCACGCGGCACTGCTGCTCGCCCAGGGCACGGGCCGGCTGCACCGGTCGATCTCCGACCGCGGCGTGGTCGCCGTGCTGGACTCCCGCCTGGCCACCGCACGGTACGGCGGATTCCTGCGCTCGTCGCTGCCGCCCTTCTGGCCCACCACGGATCCGCAGGTCGCACGCGACGCGCTCAAGCGGCTCGACGCGGCGGCGCCCGCGTGACGGCGCGCACAACCCGGGCGGGTACGGTGAAGAGAACGAACACGACAGGGAGCACCGGTTGACCCAGGATTCGTCCAGCGCACGATCCCGGACCGTCAGTGTCGACGACACCGGGGTGCGGCGCCGCCTCGCCGATGGCAGCGAAGAGGCCGTCCAGTGGGCGGAGCTCTCGTCCGTGATGGTCAGAGTGATCCCGGACGGCCCGTGGAACGAGGACGTGTTCTTCATGCTCGTCGGCCACGACGGCAAGGGCACGGCCGTCCCGAGTGGAGACCCGGCCGCCGACGCCCTCATCGAGCGCCTGCAGTCGCTGCCGGGATTCGACAACGAGAAGTTCATCGAGGCCATGACCACCGACGCCGACCAGGCGTACGTGGTCTGGCAGAGCTGACTTTCCGCGCACAGAGCAGAGCCGAGGCCCCCGCGTGGGGCCTCGGCTCTTGCTGCGTCAGGCCGTCGGGAAGGACTCCGTGACGGGGATGGCCTTCTTGAGCGTCCGGCTCACGGTGCACAGGCGGTCGATCGCGCGATCCACGGCCGCGGCGAGGTCCTCGCGCTGCTGAGCGTCGAGCGAAGACACGTCGACGTCGAAGGTCACGTGCACACCGTCCAGCTCCGAAGCGCCTTCGCGGCGGTCGGCAGTGACGCCGACGCGGAACTTCGAGTCCTCGCCGACGCGGCGGGTGATCAGGTTCTCCGCGGTCACGGCGGAGCAGCCCGCTGTCGCGATCTGCAGCAGCTCGGACGGCGAGAACGCACCTTCCGCGCCTGTGCGCCCGATTCGCACCTCCGCGCCGCGCTCGTTGCGTCCCACGAACTGGTGCTCGCCTTCGCGCTGCACTTCCAGGGTCATCGCCCGCTCCTCCCGATGTCGTCTACTGAGCAAAACCGCAAGCGGCACACCGGTGTTCCGCGCCGAGACGCACCACACTCACGCCGGATATTGGGCCAGTACCGTGATCGTGCCGGGATCGACCTCGGTGAAGCCCGCGTCCCGGACGGCGATCACGCGGTCCTCGCGCCAGCCGGCCTCGGGGTCGTCCACCGGGCAGAGTTCCTTCCACCGCGCGGGCGACGGCGTGCGCACGGCCACGCGGTAGTCCTGCGCCGCCCACGCCGCCAGCTCGGCGTCCGACAGCAGCGAGGCCAGGATCATCGTGCCGTGCCCGACCTGCGCGGAGGCCTTGCCGACGGTCATCGGCACCTCGGGGTTGAGCAGCAGCAGCGGCACGCCCTCGGGCGCCGGGCCCGGGGTGTCGGGCGGCAGCTCGCTGCCGGAGATCTGCAGGCGCGAGACCTCTTTCGGTGTCTCGCTGACCAGCCCGGGCACGAGCGCCCTGGCTTCGGCGCCGTCGACCTCGACGGTGATGCCCGGCAGGTCCAGCACGGCCTGCCAGTGCGTGCCCCGGGCCCGCCGCGCGACCTTGCGGATGCGGTTGTCCAGCCACGCGTGCATCGGCTCGGCCCATTCGCCGCCGGGCTCGGAGCGTTCGTCGAGGCACACGGCCACCGCCGCGGCGGCCGCCGCTTCGAGCAGGGGCGTGCGGCCGGGCGGCTCGGCGCGTTCGATGCGCAGGATGACCGGCATCGCGCGCACCTGCGCCGGGTCTTCGTCCGAGGTGTCGGACGTGTCCTGGGCGGGCAGCCCCAGCCAGTAGGCGTAGCGGCTGCCCAGCGGCTCCAGCACGTGGCTCACGGCCTGACCAGCTCCAGTCCGTCGGCGGCGTCGGCCGCCTCGACCTCGGCGCGCGTGACGCCCAGGACGAACAGCACGGCGTCGAGGTAGGGGTGCGAAAGCGCGGTGTCCGCGACCTCGCGCAGGGCGGGCTTCGCGTTGAACGCCACGCCCATGCCTGCGGCCGAGAGCATGTCGATGTCGTTGGCCCCGTCGCCGACGGCAACGCACTGGCCCAGCGGGATGCCGTAGTCGTCGGCGAAGCGGCGAAGTGCCGTCGCCTTGCCGGCGCGGTCCACGACCTCGCCGACGACCCGGCCGGTGAGCTTGCCGTCGACGATCTCCAGCTCGTTGGCCGCCGCGAAGTCGAGACCGAGCTCGTCCACGAGGTGGTCGATGACCTGCGTGAACCCGCCCGAGACGACGCCGCAGCGGAAGCCCATGCGCTTGAGCGTGCGCACGGTCGTGCGCGCACCCGGCGTGAGTTCGATCGAGGCCGCGACCTCGTCGAGCACCGTCGCGGGTAGCCCGGCCAGCAGCGAGACGCGCCGTTCGAGCGATTCGGTGAAGTTCAGCTCGCCGCGCATCGCGGCCTCGGTGATCTCGCGGACCTGCGGCTCGACGCCGGCGTGCGCGCCGAGCATCTCGATGACCTCGCCCTGCACCAGCGTGGAGTCGACGTCGAACACCACCAGCCGCTTCGCGCGCCGGCTGATGCCCGCGCGCTCCACCGCGACGTCCACGTTGGCGGTCGACGCGGCGTCGGCCAGCACCGACCGCAGCTCGGCGTCGGCGGCCTCGGTGTCCTCGCGGACCGAGACGTAGAGCTCAAGCCCGGTCACCGGGTAGTCGGCGACGCTGCGGATCGAGTCGATGTTCGCGCCGAGCGCGGCCAGCCGCGCCGCCACCTCGGAGAACGACCGCGCCGTCACCGGACGGCCCAGCATCACCAGCACGTGCGACGAGTCCTGCTTGCCGAGGGCGAACGGGTCGGCGCCGATGGCGTCGCCGATCTTCACCTCCACCTGCATGCCGACGGTCGCCATCGCCTGCTCCACGGACTCCTGCAGGCCCTCCGGGTCGCGGTAGACGCCGGCGAGGACCCCCAGCACGAGCTGTCCGCGGATCACGACCTGCTCGACGTCGAGCACGTCGACGTCGTGGCGGGTGAGCACGGCGAACAGCACGGAGGACACACCGGGCTTGTCGGGACCGGTCGTGGTGATCAGGACGGGCGTCTGGGTCACTGGGCTCTATCCCTCGTTCGGCGCTGTGCGAGCACGATCAGTCTGGCCCGGAAGTCCGGGCGCAAAAAGGGCGCGTGCCCGGCTTCACACAACCAGGCCCGAACGAGGGACGTGGGTTCCGCCGGTGTGGAGGACCTGTCCGCTTCACCGAGGCCGAAGACCGAAATTGCATTGGACCCCGAGCGTAGAGTCCGATTCGTGTACCGATCCCCGGGTTGCCGGGATTGAGTGGAAACCAGTCCTGAGCAGGTGCTGTGGCGCATGGCTGGGCGTCATGCCGGAGGGAACGCTCGGCATCGGCACGGCGGACGAAGCCAGGGCCACGCTGGAGAGGTCTGGCTACGTGGCGATGTGGCCGTTCCTGGAGACGAGTCTCGAGGCATGTCTCGACGAATTTTCGCGCTCCTGGCACCTTCTGGGCGGGCATGGAGTCTCCAGTCCGCAGCGGTTGGTCGAGCTGACTGTGGCCTCCGCGTGCAAGCGCCGTCGGCCGTATTGGATGGCGCTGGCCGTGGCTTGGTTGGTCCGGATGGCGTCGCTGCCGCACTTCGACGCCCGCCTTGTCTCCGACCTGCTGAAACTGGCGGCGGAGACGGAGGTGCTCCCCGCTGCGCTGCGCGATCAGGCCCGCGCGGCGTTGGCTGGGGCCGGCGAGTAGCTCGACCCCATGACCAGCAAAAAAGGGCGCGTGCCCGGCTTCAGACGAGCCGGGCACGCACCCCTGGTGGTCGAACGGGCTTTACTGCTCGCCCGAGTTGTCGTTGCTGTGGTCGCCCGGCATGGTCGCGTCGACCAGTTTCTGCGACGGCGCGGCCTGGTGGCGCGGCTTGCCGAAGAAGCCGATCTCACCTTCGGCGTGCATGCGCTCCACCATGTGCGGGTAGTGCAGCTCGAACGCGGGGCGCTCGGACCGGATCCGCGGCAGCTCGGTGAAGTTGTGCCGCGGCGGCGGGCACGACGTGGCCCATTCGAGGGAGTTGCCGTAGCCCCACGGGTCGTCGACCGTGACGATCTCGCCGTAGCGGTAGCTCTTGAACACGTTCCAGATGAACGGCAGCGTGGACGCGCCCAGGATGTACGCGCCGATCGTGGAGATCGTGTTCAGTGTGGTGAACCCGTCGCTGGCCAGGTAGTCGGCGTAGCGGCGCGGCATGCCTTCGGCGCCGAGCCAGTGCTGGACCAGGAACGTGCCGTGGAAGCCGATGAACGTGGTCCAGAAGTGCCACTTGCCGAGCTTCTCGTCCATCATCCGGCCCGTGATCTTCGGGAACCAGAAGTAGATGCCGGCGAAGGTCGCGAACACGATCGTGCCGTAGAGGACGTAGTGGAAGTGCGCCACCACGAAGTAGCTGTCCGACACGTGGAAGTCGATGGCCGGCGCGGCCAGCAGGATGCCGGTCAGACCGCCGAAGAGGAACGTGACGATGAAACCCATCGAGAAGATCATCGGCGTCTCGAAGGACAGCTGACCCTTCCACATCGTGCCGATCCAGTTGAAGAACTTCACGCCGGTCGGAACCGCGATCAGGAACGTCATGAAGGAGAAGAACGGCAGCAGCACGGCACCGGTGGCGTACATGTGGTGCGCCCACACCGCCACGGACAGGGCCGCGATCGCCAGCGTCGCGAAGACCAGACCCTTGTAACCGAACACCGGCTTGCGGCTGAAGACCGGGAAGATCTCCGACACGATCCCGAAGAACGGTAGGGCGACGATGTACACCTCTGGGTGACCGAAGAACCAGAACAGGTGTTGCCAGAGGATCACCCCGCCGTTGGCCGGGTCGAAGACGTGTGCCCCGAGGTGCCGGTCCGCCAGCAGGCCGAACAGGGCCGCGGTCAGGATCGGGAACGCGAGCAGGATCAGGATGCTCGTGACCAGGATGTTCCAGGTGAAGATCGGCATCCGGTACATCGTCATGCCCGGCGCGCGAAGGCAGACCACGGTGGTGACCATGTTGACCGCACCGAGGATCGTGCCCAGACCGGAGACGATCAGGCCCGAGATCCAGAGGTCGGCGCCGACGCCCGGCGAGTGGATCGCGTCCGACAGCGGGGTGTAGGCGAACCAGCCGAAGTCGGCGGCGCCACCCGGCGTCAGGAATCCGGAAAGGACGATCAGCCCACCGAAGAGGTAGAGCCAGTACGAGAACGCGTTGAGCCGCGGGAACGCGACGTCGGGCGAACCGATCTGCAGCGGCAGCACGAAGTTGGCGAACCCGAAGAGGATCGGGGTCGCGTACAGCAGCAGCATCACCGTGCCGTGCATGGTGAACAGCTGGTTGTACTGCTCCTGCGACAGGAACTGCTGGCCCGGGCGGGCCAGCTCCGTGCGGATCAGCATGGCCATCGCTCCGCCCGCCATGAAGAAGGCGAACGAGGTGACCAGGTACATGATGCCGATCTGCTTGTGGTCCGTCGTGCGGAACAACCGCAGCAGGTACGAACCCTTAACCGTCTCGCGCGCGGGGTATGGGCGCGTTGCGATCGGCTTGGGGGCTACGGCCGTCACTCCTGCCTCCAACACTGAAACCTTGTGGTGGTCATCGTCCGGGTCGCCGGGGGTCGGGACAGGCCCGATCCGACGGCTAGAGGGATCGTAGCCCTCGCTACCCACCGTCGCTCGCACCGGCTGGTTAGATCACCGCATGGCCGACCCGTACACGGCTTCCGCGCTCGACGCGGCCCTCTCGGTGGCCCCCCGCCTCGGCCTCGCGACGGGGTCGGCCGAGGTCCTCCACGAACGCTCGAACGTGCTGGTGAGACTGGGTTCCTTCGTCGCGCGGGTGCCTGGGACGACCCGCCTGCTGCGGCCCGACGCGACGGCCTGGCTCGAGCGCGACGTCGCCGTTTCCCGGCACCTCACGCAGAGTGGTGTGCTCGTCGTCTCACCCACCACGGATCCCCCGGCCGGGCCCCATTTCGCGAACGGGCTGCCGGTGACGCTCTGGCACTGGACGCCGCACGATCCGGACCATCGGCACACGCCGGGCGAAGTCGCGAGTTCACTCGCGACCGTCCACGCGGCACTGCTTGCCTATCCGGGTGAACTTCCCGTGCGCGGGCCCGTCGACGAGCTGCTGGGCGCGCTCGACCGGCACGGGGCCACGATGGACGGTGCCGCTCCTTCGTTGCGCGCGGAGGTCTTGCGGCTCGCGGCCGCGCTGCCGGAGGACCGGATCCAGGCCCTGCACGGCGATGCGCACCCGGGCAACGTCATCGCGACCGCGGAAGGCCCGTGCTGGCTGGATTTCGAGGACACCTGGCGCGGACCGCTCGCCTGGGACCTCGCGATCCTGGCGAAACAGGGCGGACCCGATTTTCTGGCGGCGTATCCGGACGTGGTGGATTCGGCTTCGGTCGAGGCGTGCCTGCGGTTGCGTGAGCTGTTCGTGGTGGTGTGGCGGTATTTGCTCGCGCTGCGCTGGCCCGCGCGGCTGGGCGAGGCGCGGGCGGCGCTGGCGGACTACTTCTAGGCCAGCCACCCGAGGATCGCTTCGACGACGCCCGCCGGGTCTTCGAGCGGCGTGAGGTGCCCGGCGCCGGGCAGGACGACGAGCGTGGCCTCGTCGAGGGCGTCGACCATCTTGCCGGCCTCCTCGACGGGGGTGAGCTTGTCCTCCGCGCCGACGATGACCAGTGCGGGCACGTCGGACTTGCGCAGCACGTCGAGCGAATCGGGCCGGTTGCGCATGGCGCGCGCCGCCCAGGCGACCCCGGCGGGCGGCTGGGCGTCGATGAGCTCGCGCACGCGTTCGGCGGGTTCCTGGTTGTGCAGGAGGTTCGGGAGGTTCGCCTCGGCCAGCCAGCCCTGGACGCCCTCGGCCTCGGCGCGTTCGGCCACCTTGAGGCGGTTCTGGGCCGCTTCGGGCGTGTCGGCGGTGGCCTTGGTGTCGATGAGCACGAGCCCGGCAACGCGTTCGGGGGCTGCTTTCAGGACGGCGAGGGCGAGGTAGCCGCCCATGGAACAGCCGCCCAGCACCACTTCGTCGATCTCCAGCCGGTCGAGCAGCGCGACGACGTCCCGCGCGGCGTCGTCGAGGCTCGGCTCGCGGTCCGTCTCCGGCAGCGGGCTGCGGCCCAGGCCGCGCTGGTCCGGCGTGATCAGCCGCAGGCGCTCGGCCAGGGGCGCGCGGACGGGGTCCCACATGCGGGCGTCGAGGGGGAAGGCATGCAGCAGGAGGAGCGGCAGTTCGGTCATGGGGGCGATTCTGTCGGACCCCGCCGCTAGCGTGCGGGGTGTGCTGAGGGAGATCGTGACTTCGCGGCTGGTGCTGCACCCGTTCACCGAGGAGGACCGCGCCGCCGTCGTCGCCATCCAGACCGACCCGGCGACGAACCGCTTCAACCCCGACCCACCCGGCACCCCGGCCGGCGACCTGCTGTTCGACTCGTGGCTCGCCCACTGGGCCGAGCACGGTTTCGGCTACTGCGCCGTCCGGTCGCACGGCAGCCCCGAGGTGCTCGGCCTGACGGGCGTGCGCCTGCGTCTGTTCCGCGGCGAACGGGTGCTGAACCTGGCCTACCGCTTCGCCCCCTCGGCGTGGGGCCGGGGGTACGCCGCGGAGGCCGCGGGCGCCGCCGTGGAGTGGGCCGAGCGGGAACTGCCGTCGCTGCCGGTGCTGATCAGCGTGAACGCGACGAACGCACCGTCACTCCGGGTGGTGGACCGGCTGGGATTCACGCGGTTCGAGGAGGAGGTGTACGAGGGGGCGGTTTCGCGACATTTCCGCCGCTGAGCTTGGGGCGGCGCGCCGATTCGCGCTCTGCGGGCGGGGTGCGGGCACCGGCGCTCGGCCGATTCAGCGCTGGCTTGGCCCACGGCTCGCATCAGGCTCGCCCGCTCCGGCCTTTGTCGATGCCGATACGAATTCGTGGGTGCGGCTTGGCACATGCCGGGGAACAGCTCACCCGCCAGCTGGCCGCAGCCCTCGCGAGCTGTCAGCGGCGATTCGTCGACACCTGTCGAAGCAAGTCACGCAGGCTGATTTCCTCTGCCACCGCCTCTCGCGCGCCAACGCACCCGCCCGCGCCACCAGGAGCAGTTCGGCCGCACACGTCGCAGCAGGTCAGGCAGGCGGGTTTCCCTTG
The DNA here is from genome assembly GCF_040704195.1 of Amycolatopsis sp. NPDC047767. Lineage (NCBI taxonomy): Bacteria > Bacillati > Actinomycetota > Actinomycetes > Pseudonocardiales > Pseudonocardiaceae > Amycolatopsis > Amycolatopsis sp. NPDC047767. Next base: position 61,223 of record NZ_JBEYSJ010000040.1, on the reverse strand, counting down.
GCGGCGTGAGAGCACAGCGCACCCACCTTCGGCCGCGTCCCGTCCTCGGGCTACCAGCGGCGGTTCGGGCGGCGGCGGGTGCGGGCGTCCCAGCAGGGGCGGTGCCAGTGGCGGCGGTCGGCGACAGAACCGGTTTCGTCGGCGGGCCAGACGACCACGTGGGGCGTGCCGGGGCGGATCTCGTGATCGCAGCCGGGGCAGCGGTAGGTCTTGGTCGCGTGGGAGCCGGGGACGGTGCGCACCAGCCAGTCACCGTCGGGGCCGGACTCGGAGTGTGCCCAGCCGCTGGCTGCGCCGAGGTCGGGCTGCTCGGCACGACCGTGCCGGTCTCGGCCGGGGCGATTGTGTCGGGGCACGGGAAACACGTTAACCGGAGGGATCGGTGGGCCGCAGAGAGTGGTCCGCCTTGCCGCTGTGGCACGGGTCGCAACCAAGCGGCGACTCGATGCGATCCGCACCCGCCGGGTCTGGTCGCTGCGGGTCAGATCCGTTCGATCTCACCGGCTTGGCATGTGCCGGTCGAACGGCGCTCGCCGAACTCGGCCACCGACCGAGGCTGGATTCGATCCGCGCGACAAGCGAATTGCCGGCCGGGCCGGCAAGAGAAGCTGGGTCCGATCCACATCGCCGGATTCCCCGATCGAGGTCCGGCGGCGAGCTTCGGCGCTCGGGTCAGGTTGCAGGACCGGGTCGGTTCAGGATTGCGCCGCCGGCGGAAACCCGGACCGTGCCGGCTCAGCCGCGCACGGACCACGGCCACCAGCCGATCGCCCGGCCCGCGCGCGAAGGCTGCGAACCGGGTCAGCCCTGTGCGAGGGCCAGCGGCACCAGTTGCTCGGCTTCCGTCAGCGAGCCGTGCTGGCCGATGAGCGACGTCTCGACCGCTTCGGCCAGGCCGCGGACCATGCCGAACGTGCCCTGGGCCGCGGCGACGACGTCGCCGATGCGGGGGCGCACGCGGTCGCTCACGGTGCCGAACCAGCCGGCGGCGATGGCCTCGTCGCGGGGCAGCACCCAGGCGCGCGGGCCGAGGACGGACTGCCAGGCGGCCAGGACGTCGGCGGCCGCGCCCGGCTCGGTGTAGACGTGGCGGGCGCGGACCTCGCCGCCGAAGGCGCGGACGCCCGCGAGCAGCGACGGGGTGTCCTCGAGGTCGAGTTTGTCGTCCACGGTCACCATGCCGTGGTCGGCGACGACCGCCAGCAGCGCGCCCGCGGGGAGGCCGTCCACAATGGACTCCACGAGTCGGTCGACCTGCCGCAGCTGCATGCGCCAGGCGGTGGAGCCGGGGCCGTAGAGGTGGCCGAGCAGGTCGAGTTCGCTGTGGTAGGCGTAGCAGAACGACCGCGACGCGAGCACCTCCAGCGTCCGCGCGGCGAGGTCGCCGAGGGCGTGGACGCCGGCGTAGCGCGCGCCGCTCTGGGTGGCGCGGGTGAGGGCGGTGTCGGAGAACTGGGCCGACGACACGACGGCGGCGTCGAGGCCGGCGGCGACGGCGCGTTCGAAGGTCGTCGGCAAGGGCTGCACCGAGCGGGGAGGGAGGGCGCCGCGCAGGTCGCTGCCGTCATCGTGGGAGCGCCAGCGCAGGGCGTTGAGCACGCCCGCGCCCGGCACCTCGAACGTGTACCCGACCATCCCGTGCTCCCCCGACGCCAGGCCGGTGCCGATCGCGGCGACGCCGGCCGCCGTGGTCGACGGGAAGCCGACGCGCAGCGGGCTCTTCGCGAGCTCCGTGAGCACCGGCGCGTCGGCCGCGTGCTCGGCGAGGAGCTGCCAGCCGAGACCATCGATGAGCAGCACGCACGCGCTGCGCGCCTCCGGCAGCGCCAGCGAACCCGTCTCGCCCGGCACGCCGAGCGCGCCCAGCACCGCGGGGACGACCTGTCCGAGGTGCGGGAGGTCCGTGATCTGGGGAACGTCCACGAAGACAGCTTCCCACCCGCTCGCGCGGCAGCGATAATCGACGCATGCCCACTTACGCCTACCGTTGCCGCGACTGCACCGACACGTTCGAGCTGCAACGGCCGATGAGCGAGTCCGGCGCGCCGGCGCCGTGTCCCGAGGGGCACACCGACACCGTGAAGCTGCTGACCACCGTCGCGCTCACCGGCGCTGCCGCGAGCCCCGCGCTGTCGGGTGGCTGCTGCGGCGGCGGGTGCTGCGGCGGCTGACGGTCAGCAGGCCTTCAGCGCCTGGTCGAGGTCGTGCCACAGGTCCTCGACGTCCTCGAGCCCGGCCGAAAGCCGGATCAGCCCGTGGGTGATGCCGTTCTCCTCGCGGTCGGTCTCGGCGACGACCCGGTGCGTGAGCGAAGCCGGGTGCTCGATGAGCGTGTCGACGCTGCCGAGGCTCACCGCCGGCGTGATCAGCCGGACGGCGGCGATCAGCGCGTGCGGATCGCCCGCCACCTCGAACGCGACGAGCGGGCCACCCAGCTTCGGGTAGTGCACGGCGGTCACCGCTTCGTGCTGCGCGAGCCGCTCGGCCAGCACGGCCGCGGTCGCCGACGCGGCGGTGACGCGCAACGGGAGCGTCGAAAGCCCGCGCAGCAACAGGTATCCCGCCAGCGGGTGCAGCACGGCGCCCGTCGCGAAGCGGATTCCGCGCAGCCGCGCGGCTTCCTCCGCGTCGCACGCGACGACGCCGCCCATCACGTCGCCGTGGCCGCCGAGGAACTTCGTCGCGCTGTGCAGGACGAGGCGTGCGCCGTGGCGGCCAGGGCGTTGCAAGACCGGCGTGGCGAAGGTGTTGTCGACGAGCACGGGCACGTCGCCGCACGCGTCGACGAGGGCTTTGATGTCGAGCTCGGTGAGTGTCGGGTTGGCGGGCGTTTCGACGAAGACGAGGCCGGTATCGGGCCTCAGCGCCGCCGCCACCTCGCCGGGTACCGCCCACGTGACCTCGGTGCCGAGCAGCCCGGACGTCAGCAGGTGGTCGGTCGACCCGTACAGCGGCCGGACGCCGACGACGTGCCGCTTTCCTTGCGCCGCGGCGGAAAGCAGGCACGCGGACACCGCCGCCATCCCGCTCGCGAACGCCACCGCGTGCTCGAACCCCTCCAGCTCGGCCAGCGCGCGCTCGAACCGCTCGACGGTCGGGTTGCCGACGCGGCCGTAGATGCCGGAAACCTCACCGCCGGCCGAGAACTCGTCGATCCGCCGGGCTTCGGCCGCGCTGTCGCGGGACGGGTACGTCGTCGAGAAGTCGAGGGGTACGGCGTGCAGGCCCAGGTCGGTCAGGTCGTCGCGGCCGGCGTGGACGGCTCGGGTGCGCAGCGCGTTCGTCATGGCCCGAAGGTTCGGTCATCGTGCGGATTCGGCGCAATGGTTTCGGATATCATTCGCGCCATGGCTGGATCCGTCGAACTGAGCGCGGTGGACCTCGAGATTCTGCGGGTGCTGCAGAACGATGCCCGGACGTCGAACAAGGACCTCGCCGCCGCCGTCGGCATCGCACCGTCCACCTGCCTGGACCGCGTGGCACGCCTGCGCGAGACGGGCGTGATCACGGGCCAGCACGCGCAGGTCGACGCCGCGAAACTCGGGCGGCCGCTGGAGGCGTTCCTGTTCGTGCAGGTCCGCCCCCACCGGCGCCAGCTGGTGGACCCCTTCGTCGCCGACCTGCTCGCCCTGCCCGAGGTGCGCGCCGTCTACCACCTCACCGGCCCGGACGACTTCCTGGCCCACGTGGCCACCAGCTCCGCCGCCGAACTCCAGCGGCTGGTACTGGACGAACTCACGGCCCGCGACGAGGTCGCGCGCGTGCACACGAACCTGGTGTTCCAGCACTGGAGTGGGGGGCCGTTGTTGCCACCTGCTCCGTCCGCGTCTTGACGGGGTTGGCGCGAATCGCTGTCCCGGCAACTCCGGAGAACAGCGCGAATACCGACCGCGACGATTCCTTTCGATCGGAAATCGGTCAAAAACCCGGCCACCGATTCCGGTAACGGAGCACGCGGCCGGCCCGACGTCCGGACCACAAAGGATTTGCCGGTCGAGGGACGGAGGTAGCGCCATGACGAGCACGACCGGACCGGCCGCACACAATTCCCGGGATTACTGGGGCCCACCGACGGAACCGATGCGACTGCCGCGCCAACGGGGTCAGATCAGCACGGTGATGCTGCTGCTCGCCGCGCTGTGCGGGGCGGCCGTGATCGGGGCGATCTGGCTGGGGATCGCACTGGCGGCGTGAGGGTGTTTCGGTTTGTGAATTGCCGGAATGCGCGAGTGGGCGGTGGCGGAGAACGGTGATCCGCCGCCGTCCATCAGGCTGACAGGGAAGCGAAGTGGCTGGGCTGCTTTGCGTCCATGGTGGACAGTTTCCGACGCCCGGCGGCAAGGTTCGCTCGCTGAAGCCAGAAGTGCTTCGGCCTCGGGTGTCACGCTGCAGATGGCAGGCTTCCGGGGGCCAAGGCGCCTCGTTCTGGGCTGCGGCTGCGTTCGTTGCTCCCCGGCTCCGGGCACCGGGGCTTCGGCACCACAGCGCGACGCTCTCGCTCTGACCTGGGGCTTCACCATGCAGACGCCAGGCTGCCGGTACGACCGTCCCGGGCGGCCGGGCACCAGGGTCCGAACCACGGGGCTCCTGGCTCCTGGCTCCTGGCTCCTGACCAGCCGCGCGCGTGGTTTGCGCCTCGCGGCGGCGGGGTTGCCTCAGTTGTCCACAGGAATGCCGAGTTGTGGGCAACTGAGGCGATCCGGCGCGCGGTCACCGATTTTGTCGGGGCGGGCCAATAGAATGGACATGGGCACGCCCCCTTGGGAGGGCGGGGGTGTTTCTGCCGGGCCGTGATGCTCCACAGCTCAGCCCGCTCGTGCACCCGCTACTCCCCGAAGTTCGACTCCACCAAACCCGTCACGGCGTCGAGTGCGTCCGAGGCCTGGGGGCCCCGGGCGCGCACCAGGATGCGGTCGCCCTGGCGGGCGCCGAGGGACATGAGGGCCAGGACGCTGTGGGCGTCGGCTTCCTGGTCGCCCAGGCGGATGGTGACCTCGGCGTCCACGGAGGCCAGGCTGCGGACCAGGACGGCCGCGGGGCGGGCGTGGAGGCCGACCTCGTTCGTCAGGGTGAGTTCCTTCTCCTGGGAATCACCCGGAGCGTCCACTGCGGCGAGGTCCGGGGACAGGCCGGCGCCGGCGGCGGCCGAGGCCACCGCCTTGCGGTCGGCGCCGGACTGGGCGGCGACGGCGGCCGCGATGGCGCCTTCCACCAGGGGGCCGTCGGCGACGACGGCGGCGGGGCCGCCCGACAGGGACTCCACCGCGAGCTCCGCCGTCATCTGCGCGCTGCCCAGGTCGTAGAGCAGCACCACGCCGTCGCCGGAGTCGGCGCGCTGGGTGGCGGCCACGACTTCGTCGTAGTCGGTGCCGATGCCGCCGCCGTCGGGGAGGCCGCCGGCGGGGATGATGCGGACGTCGGGGGCCATCTGGGCGGCCAGGTCGGCCAGGCCCTCGGCCAGTTTGGCGCTGTGCGAGACGAGCACGATCCCCACGGTCACCGGGCGGCCTCCGCGAACGCGCGCAGCAGCAGCGCCGTGGAGCGGGCGCCGGGGTCCATGTGGCCAACGGCGCGTTCGCCCAGGTACGAAGCGCGGCCCTTGCGGGGCACCAGGTCCACTGTGGACTCGGCACCGCGGTCGGCCGCGTCGGCCGCCGCGGTCAGCACGTCCGCGATCGAGGCGTCCGCGGGGCAGGCGGCGGCCGCGGAGACGGCCGGGATCAGGGCGTCGACCATCGTCGCGTCGCCGCCCACCGCCTTGCCGCGGGCCTGCACACCGTCCAAAGCGGCCTGCAGCGCGGCCACCAGCAGCGGCACGTCGACCGAAGCCGCGTCCCCGAGGCGGGTCGACGCACGCAGGAAAGCCGTGCCGTACAAGGGTCCCGCCGCGCCGCCGACCTTCGAGATCAACGTGGTGGCCGCCAGCTTCGCGACGCCCGCCGGGGTGGCGGGCACCTCCGTCTCCAGTGCGGACACGATCGCGGTGAACCCACGGGTCATGTTCTCGCCGTGGTCGCCGTCGCCGATGGCGCGGTCGAGCTCCACCAGCTCGGAGCGGTGCTCGGCCACGACTTCGGCCGCGGCTCGCAGCGCGGCCGCGACTCCTTCGGAAGAACAACCCATCAGATCCCCCACCGCAGCGCGGGCGTCCACACGGGCGCGTCCCACAGCTCGGTCAGCTCGTCGTCCAGCTTCAGCAGCGTCAGGCTCATCCCCTGCATCTCGAGACTCGTGATGTACGGGCCGACCAGCCTGCGCTCGACCACGATCCCACGCTCGGCCAGCAGCCGCTCGGCGATGCCGTGCGCGAGGTAGAGCTCCACCAACGGTGTGGCGCCCATGGAGTTCGTGAACAGCAGCACCTTGTCGCCCGACTCGTACGGCAGGTCCGAGACGACGGCCTCGACCATCCGCGCCACCAGCGCGTCGGCGGGCTCGGCCGGGATGCGCTCGCGGCCCGGCTCGCCGTGGATGCCGATGCCGAACTCGATCTCGTCCGGCCCCAGGTCGAAGCTCGGCTCGCCGACGTGCGGCACGATCGGCGCGCTCAACGCCACCCCGATCGACCGCACCTGCCCGATGACCTTGCGCGCCAGCGCCTCCACCGTGTCGAGCGAGTCGCCCCGCTCCGCGGCCGCGCCCACGATCTTCTCCAGCAGCACGGTCCCGCCGACGCCGCGGCGGCCGGCGGTGTACGTGGAGTCCTTGACCGCGACGTCGTCGTCGATCACGACGCTGCGCACGTCGAGGTCCTCGGCCGCGGCCAGCTCGGCGGCGGTCTCGAAGTTCAGCACGTCACCCGTATAGTTCTTGACGATCAGCAACGCACCGGACGGCCCGGTCGTCGCGGCAACCGCGGCCTGCACCCCGTCCGGCGTCGGCGACGTGAACACCGCGCCGGGGACGGCCGCGTCGAGCATGCCGCGCCCGACGAACCCGCCGTGCAGCGGCTCGTGGCCGGAGCCGCCACCCGAGATGACGGCGACCTTGCGCGGCACCGGCGCGTCGGCCCGCACCACGACGGCCGGGTCGTCCCGGACACGAAGGATGTCGGCGTGGGCGACGGCGAGACCTCTCAAGGACTCCGCGACCACGGTCGCCGGATCGTTGATGATCTTCTTCATGGCGGGCCTCCGACACATCGGCGTGGTGGATGCCCCCAACCTAGCCGCCGAACCCGGCCCGCCGCCAAGGTTCAGGGCCGCGGCAGGTTCCCGGCGACGCTTTTGGCCAGCGTGGTCGCCGTCGCACACGGGTCACCCATGCCCGGCTTGAGGTCGTAGTCGGTGAATCCCACCTGGACGACTTCCACGTGGTCGCCCTGCCACGGCCGGTGCTGCCACTCGACCTTGCAGTCCGTGCCGGCCGTGCCCTTCTTCGCGTACGCCTGGTTCGCGCCACCGACATCGGCCTTCAGCCAGCCGTCACCCTCCAGCGGCGGAAGGGCCGGGAAGAACATCACCGTGATGTTCGGGCTGTTGCCCCACTGGCAGCTGTGCAGCCCGGTCGCGCCGCCCTTCGTGCCCTTGAGCACGGTGTCCACGGCGGACTGGTCCAGCACCGCGCACGCGTCGGCCGTGAGCACGGATCCCTTGACGTCCGGGTATTTCTGTGGCGAGTTGTGCAGCTTGTCCACGGCGGGCGCGAGCAAGGTTCGTCCCGCACGACACGGATCGCCACCCGGGTAATCGATCTCGAACGCGACGCCGAGGCTCGGGTCACGCGAGGTGAGGGCGCTGACCTCGCACGAACCGCCGGTGGTGTCGGGCACCTCGACCTGCGGCAGTCCGCCGACCTGGCCGGTGGTCTTGTCCGAGGCGAACAGCACGATCGCACCGAGCTGCACGTCGACCGAAAGCTCCTTGCCGCCGGCGTCGCGCACCTTGGTGCTGCACTCGTCGAACCGCACGCTCGACGCCGCCGGCTCACCCTCGGGTGTGCCGAGTGCGGAGAGCGACGCGGTGTCGAGGAACTGGCACGGCAGCACCGGACGCAGCGCGCCGGTGGTGACCGCCGCGTCGGTGATCGGGCCACTGCCACCGTCCCCGCTCGCGGCGGGGACGGTGGTGCGGGGGAAGTTCTCCTTGCCCAGCTGCGGGCCACCGCAGGCCGTCAGGACGAGAACACCGGCCGCCACCAGGGCAAACAACCGGCCGAGTTTGAGAACGTGCGCCACGCGGAGCACGGTAGCGGCAGCCGGCCCCGGCTGTCCGGACAACCCGCCTATCCGGCGGACGGCGGTTCGGTGGTCTCGTCCTCGTCCGGCTGGTCCGTCTGCTCCGGCACGACGATCGGCCGCAGCCGTGCCCACAGGACGAACAGCGCCGTGAAAATCAGCAGGGCGATGCCGGCCCACAGGTTGATGTTCACCCCGGCCGCCTTCACCCGGTCGGCCTCGGTGTCGAACGCGGCGCCCATGACCGTGAGGATGATGCCGTACACGCCGGTCAGCAGCGCGATGATCAGGCGGATGTCGAACGCGCCGGCCTTGCGCGAGCGCGGCGTGGATTCCGTTGCCATGACGTCATCCTCCCTAGAAGGCGAAGTTCAGGATGATGGTGATCACCGCTGCGATCCCGGCCAGCAGCACCGGCTTGCGGTACCAGCCCGCGTCTTCGCCGGTGGTCTCGTGCTTCAGCGAATCGCGCGGCGTGAGCGAGTAGACCAGGCCCACCAGCTCCGACTCCGGCTTGGGCGGCGTCAAGTAGGTGACACCCACGCTCACCACGATGTCGACGACGAACGCCGCGATCGCGGCCACGAAGCTCACACCCTGCCCCGGCAGCGTGAACACCTCGAGCTTGCTCATCACGAAGATCGCGATGGCCGCGAGTGTGCCGAGCACCAGGCCCGACCAGCCGGCCGCCTTCGACATCCGCTTCCAGAACATGCCGAGGATGAATGTGGCGAACAGCGGCGCGTTGAAGAACGAGAACAGGGTCTGCAGGTAGTCCATCAGGTTCGAGTACGTCGACGCGATGAACGCCGTGCCGATCGCCAGGACCGTCGCGACCATGGTCACCACGCGGCCGGTGTTCAGGTAGAACTTGTCCGGCCGGTTCTTCACGATGTAGGTCTGGAAGACGTCGTAGGTGAACACCGTGTTGAACGAGCTCAGGTTCGCCGCCATACCGGCCATGAACGACGCGAGCAGGCCCGCGATCGCCACGCCGAGGATGCCGTTCGGCAGCACGTCGCGCATCAGCAGCAGGAGCGCGTCGTTGAACGTCGCGCCGCTGGGCGCCGGCTTGCCGTCGAGCAGCGCCTGCTTGTTCGCGCCCTGCAGCTCGGTCACGGTGATCGCGGCGACCATGCCCGGGATGATCACCACGAACGGGATGAACATCTTCGGGAACGAGCCGATGATCGGCGTCCGCCGCGCGGCCGACATGCTCTTCGACGCCATCGCGCGCTGGACCTCGACGAAGTTCGTGGTCCAGTAACCGAACGAGAGCACGAACCCGAGGCCGAACACGAGACCCAGCACCGACAGGAAGTTGCTGCCGAAGCCGGTCAGCTGGTTGCCGGGCCACGAGTGCGTCTGCGCGACGCCACCGGGGCTGTTGGTCACCTTCTCGATGAGGCCGTTCCAGCCGCCGACCTTGTACAGGCCGACGATCGTGAGCGGGATCAGCGCCGCGAGGATGACGAAGAACTGCAGCACCTCGTTGTAGATGGCCGCCGAGAGGCCACCGAGCGCGGTGTAGGTGAGCACGATGACGGCCGCGATGATGATCGAGACCCAGATCGGCCAGCCCAGCAGCAGGTTCACGACGCTGGCCAGCAGGTACAGGTTCGCGCCGGCGATGAGGATCTGCGCGAGCGCGAAGCTGGCGCCGTTGACCCAGTGGGCCGCCGGGCCGAAGCGGCGGAGCATGAATTCGGGAACGCTGCGCACCTTGGAGCCGTAGTAGAACGGCATCATCACGACGCCGAGGAACAGCATCGCGGGGATCGCGCCGATCCAGAAGTAGTGCGCCGTCGGCAGGCCGTACTCGGCGCCGTTGGCGGACATGCCCATGACCTCGATCGCGCCGAGGTTGGCCGAGATGAACGCCAGGCCGGTCACCCACGCCGGGAGCGAGCGCCCGGACAGGAAGAAGTCGAGACTGCTCGACACCTGCCTGCGGGCGAGATAGCCGATGCCCAGCACCAGCACGAAATAGAACGCCAGCTCGATGTAGTCGATCGCACTCGCGTCGAGCCGCAGGTTCGCGTCGGCAAGGACCTCCACGCGAGCCACCTCCGAATCAAACAATTTCCCACAGGAAACACCAGCGTCCTGTTAGATCCGGACAGTACTGCATGGATTCCGAGGCGGCACCCCGACACGGGAGATCAGCGAGAAGCCCTTCGGCTCACGGCGGTGACCTGGGCAAACGCGGACACCCGGCGAGTGTGATCTTGACGGCTCGCGCGCCGCTGACCGGCACCTCACGAACGCGCAGGGGCGATCACCAGCCGGCGAGCGCGTCCACTGAGGACGGTCGCCGGCCGTGGCCCCGGTGGCTCAGAACAGGCGGAACTCGTCCGATTCGATGCCGCGCAGCGCGTCGTAGTCCAGGGTCAGGCAGCGGATGCCGCGGTCTTCCGCGAGGGTACGGGCCTGGGGCTTGATGATCTGCGCGGCGAAGACGCCCTGCACGGGGGCCAGCAGCGGGTCGCGGTTGAGGAGCTCGAGGTAGCGCGTGAGCTGCTCGACGCCGTCGATCTCGCCGCGGCGCTTGATCTCCACGGCCACCGACTTGCCGTCGGCGTCACGGGCCATGATGTCGACCGGGCCGATGGCGGTGGGGAACTCGCGGCGCACGAGGGTGTAGCCGTCGCCGAGGGTCTTGATGTGCTCGGCGAGCAGTTCTTGCAGGTGCGCTTCCACGCCGTCCTTCTGCAGGCCCGGTTCGGCGCCGAGCTCCTGCTCGTGGTCGTGGTAGATCTCGTCGATCGAGATCACGAGCTTCTCGCCCTGCTTGTTCTCGACGATCCACAGCTTGCCGTCCTCGATGAGCCAGCAAGGCGGGCTCATCCAGTTCAGGGGCTTGTACGCGCGGTCGTCCGAGTGCACGGACACCGAACCGTCCGACTTGACGAGGAGCAGGCGCGTGGCCATCGGCAGGTGGGCGGTGAGGCGGCCGGCGTAGTCGACCTGGCAGCGAGCGATCACGAGACGCACCCGCCGAGGGTAGGACAGGCTCGGCGATACTGGGCGAGTGGACCCCATTCAGCGTGTCGCGACCCGTGAGGTGTACCGGAACAACTGGATGACGGTGCGCGAGGACGCCATCCGCCGCGCCGACGGCAGTGAAGGCATCTACGGCGTGGTCGACAAACCGACCTACGCCCTGATCATCCCGATGGACGGCGACCGCATGCTGCTCGTCGACCAGTTCCGCTACCCCGTCGGTGAGCGCCGCTGGGAGTTCTGCCAGGGCACGGCCCCCGACCTCGCCGAGACACCGCCCGCCGAACTCGCCTGCCGTGAGCTGCGCGAGGAAACGGGCCTGCGCGCCGAGACCGTGACGGAGATCGGCCTGCTGGAAGTCGCGCCCGGCATGTCGAGCCAGCGCGGCCACGTCTACCTCGCCACGGACCTGACCGAGGGCGAGCCGGAACGCGAGCTCGAGGAACAGGACATGACCACGGCGTGGTTCACCCGCGCCGACGTCGAGAAGATGATCTCGACGGGCGGTATCACCGACGCGCAGTCGATCGCCGCGTACACGCTCTTGCTGCTGCACGAGCGTCGCTGAGCCCTCTCAGTCGGGCCACTCCGCCTTGCGCTTCTCCAGGAACGCCGCCATGCCTTCCCGCGCGCCCGGCAGCTGCGACGCCGAGGCCATGACCTCCAGCGCGATGGCGTAGGCGTCGGCTTCCGGGCGGTCGAGCTGGGCGTACAGCGTCTGCTTGCCCATGGCCTTGCTCGCCCGGCTGCCGCGCGTGGCCCGTGCAAGCAGGGCGGCGACGGCGTCGTCCAGCTCCTCGTCCGGGACGACGGAGTTGACCAGACCCCAGTCGTGCGCGGTGGCGGCGTCGACGACGTCGCCCGTCAGAGCCAGCTCCATCAGGCGCTTGCGGCCGATCGAGCGCGCCACCGGGACGGCCGGGGTGTGGCAGAACCAGCCGCCCTTGCCGCCGGGCAGGGCGAACCCCGCGGACGACGCGGCGACGGCGAGGTCGCACGAGGCCACGAGCTGGCAGCCCGCCGCGGTGGCCAGGCCGTGCACGCGAGCGACCACCACCTGCGGCAGCGACTGCATCGTGCGCATCAGCTCGGTGCACAGCGTCAGCAGCTCGCGCACGCCCATGAGGTCGCGCGCGGCGACGTCGCCGAAGTCGTGGCCCGCGGAGAAGACCGGGCCGGCCCCGGCGAGGACGATGCCCGTCGCGTCGGTGGTGCCGGCTTCGCGGAACGCCGCGAGCAGCTCGGTCAGGTGGTCGGCGGACAGCGAATTGCGCCGCGCGGCGCGGTTCATCGTGATGGTGATCGTGTCGCCGTCGCGCTTCACGAGGAGGTGCTCGTACTCGGCCATACCCCGACCGTAACGCCGCCGGGCGCGGAACGGAACGTGCGCCGGTACGAATCGGGCCCGACGCCGATCTCCGCGCGCAGCCGGCGGCGCAGGTTGGACGCCGTGCCCAGCCCCGACCGCTGCGCGACGCGCTCCACCGGCAGCTCGGTGGTCTCCAGCAGGCGCTGCGCCAGCCGCACCCGTTGCCCGCGCAGCCACCGGCCCGGCGTGACGCCCGTGGCCGCGGCGAACTCGCGGTGGAATGTCCGCTCGCTCATCCCGGCGTGGCCGCACAGGTCGGCCACGCCGATCTCGTCGGCCAGCCGGGCCAGCGCCCAGTCCATAGTGGACGAAAGACCCGGCCGGGACGGATCCGTGGGCAACGGATTCTCGACGTACTGACGCTGGCCGCCTTCCCTCGCGGGCGGCATCACCAGGCGCCGCGCGAGTTTCGCCGCCACGTCCGCGCCGTGGTCGCGGCGCACGAGGTACAGGCAGAGGTCGAGACCGCCGGCCACGCCCGCCGAGGTGAGCACGCCGTCGGAATCGGTGTACAGCACATCGCGCTGCAGCTCGGCCCTCGGCGCCGCGACGGCGAGCGCGTCGAGGTCCCACCAGTGCGTCGTCGCGGGGCGGCCGTCGAGCAGGCCCGCGGCCGCGAGCGTGAACGCGCCGGAGCACAGGCCCGCCACCGTCGCGCCCGAGCTGTGGGCTCGGCGCAACGCGGCCGACGCGGCGGGCGCCACCGGGGCGTGCGGATCGTCGCGGCCCGGCGCAACGACGAGGTCGCAGCCGTCGAGGCCGGACAGTCCGTTTGTCGGCGTGACCTCGCCGAAGGGGGACAACGGGATGCGCCGCCGGCCCGCCCCGCACAGCCGCACCGTGAACGGGCCGATCCCGCTCGCGCTGCGGTCCTGCGCCCAGACCTCGGCGATCACCCCGAGGTCGAACACGCGTGTCCCTGGCAGGAGCAGCACCCCGATCGTCCGCATGGCAGAAAAGTACCGGATCGCGCGCCTTCTGCCACTCCCTCGACGCCGGCGGCCCGGCAAGACTCGACGGCATGACCGCACTCATCCTCATCGACGTCCAGCGCGGGTTCTCCGACGAGCAGTACTGGGGCCCGCGCAACAACCCCGGCGCGGAGGCCAACATCAAGGCCCTGCTCGACGCGTGGCAGGAGCGCCGCCTGCCCGTGGTCCTCGTGCACCACGACTCCGTGCACGCCGATTCGCCGCTGCGGCCCGGCCAGCCGGGCAACGACTTCCTGCCCGAGCTCGACGGCGCCCGCCCCGACCTGGTCTTCGGCAAGAAGGTGAACTCGGCCTTCCTCGGCGACGTCGACCTCGACGCCTGGCTCAAGACCCACGGCATCACGAGCTTCGTCCTCGCCGGGATCCAGCCAACTTCTGCTGCGAGACCACGGCCCGCATGGGCGGCAACCTCGGCTACGACGTGACCTTCGCGCTCGACGCGACCTTCACGTTCGACCTGCCCGCCCTCGACGGCACCACCGTGACGGCCGACGAGCTCACCCGCGTCACCGCGGCGAACCTGCACAACCAGTTCGCCACGGTGAAGTCCACCAAAGAAATCCTGGGCTAGCGCCGGTCGATCACGGCACGGAGGAACTCCTTCGTGCGTTCGTGTTCGGGCGCGGTGAACAGCTTCTCCGGTGGCGCCTCCTCCAGCACCCGGCCGTGGTCGAACATCATCACCCGGTCCGAGACGTCCTGGGCGAACTGCATTTCGTGCGTCACGCACAGGATGGTGATGTCCGTGGTCGACGCGATGTTCCGCAGCACCCGCAGGACGTCGGCGACGAGCTCCGGGTCGAGTGCCGACGTGACCTCGTCGAGCAGCAGCACGTCGGGTCGCATCGCGAGCGCCCGGGCGATCGCGACCCGCTGCTGCTGCCCGCCGGAGAGCCGCGTCGGGTGCGCGTCCGCCTTGTCCTCGAGCCCGACGAGGCCGAGCAGCTCACGGGCCCGCTGCTCGGCTTCGGCCGGCGCCACGCCGAGCGATCGGACGGGTGCCTCGGTGATGTTGCGCAGCACGTTCATGTTGGGGAACAGGTTGAACTGCTGGAACACCATCCCGATCCGGCGCCGCATCACCCGCAGGTGCTTCTCGTCGGCCGGCACCAGCCGGTCGCCGCGGCGCACGTGGCTCAGGCACTCGCCGCCGACGTCGATGGTGCCGCCGTTCACCCGCTCCAGGGTCATCAGCAGACGCAGGATCGTCGTCTTGCCGGATCCGCTCGGGCCGATCAGCGAGACGAACTCCCCCGGCGCCACGGTGAAATCGAGCTCGTCGAGCACCACGTGGTCCCCGAACTTCTTGACCACACCCGAGAACCGGATCATCGCGTCAGACTCGTTCGGCACGGCGTTCCCATCGTCGGACCAGCACGGAGGCCGGCAGGCTCACCAGCAGGAACAGCACCCCGGCCAGGGTGTAGGGCTCGACGACGCGGAAGGTCTCCGCGCCGACCTCCTTGGCGCGGTTGAGCACGTCCAGCACGCCGATCGCCAGCAGCAGCGGCGTTTCCTTGAACATCGAGATGGTGTAGTTGCCCAGTGCGGGCAGCACCCGCGGGATCGCCTGGGGCAGCACGACGGCCGTCCACACCCGCGACCGCGGCAGGTTCAGGGCGGTCGCTGCCTCCCACTGTCCTTTCGGGACGGCTTCGATCCCGGCCCGGTACACCTCGGCGGTGTAGGTCGCGTAGTGGACACCGAGGGCCACGACACCCGTGACGAACGCCGACATCTTGAACCCGGTCAACGGCGGCACCAGCCAGTACAGCACGAAGACCTGGATCAGCAACGGGGTGCTGCGGACGAACTCGATGAACAGCCACACCAGCCGCGACAGCACCGGGATCCGGGCCCGGCGCAGCAACGCCAGCACCAGGCCGAGCGCGTACGCAAGGGCCGACCCGAGCAGCGTGAGCTCGACCGTGACCAGCAACCCCTCCAGCAGCAAGGGGATCGCGTCGGCGGCGGCCTGCCAGTCCCAGTTCACCCGGCACCCCCGCCGCCCACGGTGAGGTCCAGCTCCGTGCGCCGCACCGGCGCCCGGCCGAGCCGGCGCGCCGCCCAGCGCTCCAGTGCCCGCATGCCGGTCGTGATCACGACGGCGAGCAGGAGGTAGAGCACCAGTTCGGTGCCGTAGATCCAGCCGATGTCCGCGCCGAACACCGGGCGCAGCAGCTCACCGCGTTCGGTGATCTCGCCCGCGGAGATGAACGACAGCAGCGCGGTGCTCTTGAGCAGCTGGATGAACAGGTTGTTGAACGGCGGCAGCATCTCGGCGAACGCCTGCGGCAGGAGCACCCGCACCATCCGCTGCGCCGGTGACAGGTTGAGCGCGACCGCCCCTTCGTACTGCGCCCTCGGCACGGACCGCACGGCGCCGCGCACGACCTCGGCGCCGTACGCCCCGTGGTTCAGACCCAGCACCAGGATGCCGGCGAACAACGGCACCAGCTGGAACCCGACCAGCACCGGCAGCACGAAGAACAGCCAGAACAGCTGCACGGCCTCGGACGTCCCGCGGAAGACCTCCACGTACACCCGGGCCACCCCGCGGACCGACCGGCTCGGTGAGAGCAGCGCGAGCCCGGCGACGAGCGAGAGGACGATGGTGAGGATGATCCCGCCGACCGCGGCCTCGATCGTCGTGGTCAGGCCGGCGAGGATCGCCGAGACGATGTGCGGCACGTTCGACACGGCGCGCCGCCCGTCACGCGGCGCAGAGCCGCTCGGTCGTCACGTCCGGCTTCGGCAGGTTCGCCTGCGTGAAGCCGAAGGGCGTGACGATCCTCGTCCACTCCCCGCTGTCGTGCAGCTTCTTCAGCTCCGCGTTGAACGCGTCGAGCAGCGACTTGTCGGCCGTGCGGAAGACGAACCCGCCCGCGGAGATCACCGGCTTGCCGTTCTCGACCGGGTCGAACCCCGGGGTCACCTCGGCGGCCGCGCCGGGGTTCTTCTTCAGCACGTCCTTCAGCGAGATGTCGGTGAGCGCCGCGGCGTAGACGCGGCCGTCGACGACGGCCCGCAGCATGTTGTCCTGGGAGTCCAGGGTCTCGATCTGGCTCTCGGGCACGCCGGCGCTGGTGGCGTAGCCCTTCTCCACCGCGGCGGAGAGCACCGCGACCTTCACCTTCTTGGCCGCGATGTCCTCGAACTTCAGCACCTGCTGCGGGTTGCCCGCCGGCACCAGCAGCGCGGTCAGCGCCGAGTAGTCCGGGATCGAGAACGCGGCCTGGCCGCAGCGTTTCGCCGTGATGTTCATGCCCGCCGCCACCACGTCGTACTGCTTCGCGTTGAGCGCCGGGATCAGCTGGTCGAAGGAGACCGCGCTCGCCTCGACGGTGTCGATCCCCATGTTCCGGAATACGACTCGCGCAACTTCAGGGGCCTCGCCCGTGACTTTTCCGCTTTGATCGGTGAATCCATAGGGGGATTCGTTGGCGATTCCGATTTTGATCTTCTTGGCGGACTGAGCCGCCTGCAACGTGTCACCGGACGACGTCGACGTACATGCCGACAGCACCATCGGACCACCCAGTACAGCTGCTCCCACCAGTACGGATCCCCGGAAAAACTGCCTTCGCGACCATTCGTCGTGCTTCATCACAGCACCTCGTTTCGATCACATTTCCGTGCGTCGAACGTAGGTGTCCACCGGGAACGTGGCACGCCAAGAGCAGCCAATACGCGCCAGCCGTTACCGTAAATTGACCGGTTGGAACAATGCGTGTTCGAAAGCTTTCAGTCCGTGGCCCGTTTGTCCTGGTTCACGGGACGCACGATCGCCACGCCGCGGTCCAGGTCGATCATTCCCAGCGGTGGCGCACCCTGGGCGTCCTGGTCGAGGGTCATCTCCACGGAGTCGCGGTGCTCGAGCTCGTTGCGCTTGGTGCCGTAGAGGAACGAGGTGACCTCGTCGAGGTACGTCGAGGACAGCCTCCGCTTGAGCCGCGACGGCTTGCGGCCCGGCCGCACTTCCCACGCGCCCACGATCACGAGCAGCAGCGTCGCGGCGGGCAAGGCGATCGACATGATGACCTGCACGTCTCACCCAACGCGCGAAGGGCGGGCCGCGTTCCGCGCAATCAGGCCGGCGAGCTGCGCGGCGTCACGGACGGCGACCAGCTCGGGCAGCATCGGGTGCCACGCGGGCCGCGGCCGGTACTCCTGGTCCTTGACCCAGTCCCACCAGCCGGGGCTGAAGTCGATCGTGCCGAGACCGTCGCCGAGGTCGTGCACCCGCGGCACCCCGAGCGCCGCCAGCGGCACCCAGCGGAATTCCGACCCCGCCCCGCCGTGCGCGACGAACACCAGCCGCCGATCGGTGACGACGCAAGTCGTGACGGCCAACAGCGCGCGGCGCTCCTTCGGCCGCTCGACCGCGAACCCGGCCACGAGCGCGATCACGATGACCCACGGGTAGAAGGCCACGTTCAGCACGTCGAACCAGGCGATCACGAAGCCCCCGCCCACCACGAGGACCGCGAGCACGACCCACCAGTAGAAGTCGCGGAACCGCCGGTGGTACCGCTGCGGGCGGCCGGACCACAACACGGTCTCGCCCTCTTCGATCGGAAACATCGCGCCCTCCCTCTTCCGGAATGAGCACGCTGCCCGGTTCGCCCGGGTTGCCCCGCGCGGCGAACTCACCCGTGGATCGAGGAGTGCCCCGCGGTGCGCGAGATGAGCTCGGCGACCTGCTGTGCGTCGCGGATGGCCACCAGTTCCGGATGGATCGGGGCCAGACCCGGGGACCGCCACGGGTGCCGCCGGCGCATCCACCGCGTCACCGACCGGCCGAAGGCGACGGTGCCGACCCCGTCGCCCAGCTCGTGCACCCGCGGCGAGCCGAGCAGGGCGATCGGGACCCAGCGGAAATCGTCGCGGTGCGACCAGTGCAGCACGAGGATCAGCCGCCGGTCGGTCACGATGTACGAGAGCGCGGCGAACCGCTTGGACCGCACCGAGCCGACGTTGGCCGCGAAGCCGATCGCCGGGACGATCGAGAAGTACCAGCTGATCCACGGTTCGTGGTCCGGGTAGAACGCGACCAGCAGGCTCAAGCCCGCCACCAGGACCACGACCGGCACCCACGGCAGGTAGTCGCCCAAGCGCCGGTGCCGTCGCCGCGGCCCGCCGGTCCACAACACCGTTTCGCCGTCGTCGATCGGATTCATCGTGGCCTCCCCCAGTCCCCGCACTGAGCACGCTGCCGGATTCGCCGAGGTTGCCCCGCGCGGCGAAGGGCTGTGACCGAAATCCGCGAGACTCCGCCGAAAGCGCCGATTACCCTGGAACAACGTGACTTGGAGTGGGTACGGCAGTTATCTCGTCATCGTGGTCCTCATCGTCCTGGCGCCGGGGCCGGACACGATGGTGATGCTGAAGAACGCGTTGTCCGGGGGTGCCCGGGGCGGGCTGCTGGCGACGGCCGGGATCTTCGCCGGCAATGCGCTGCAGGGCACGGCCGCGGCGCTCGGGCTCGGGGTGGTCATCGCGCGGTCGCAGCCGGTGTTCGTCACGCTCAAGTGGCTCGGCGCGGCCTACCTGGTGTTCCTCGGTTTCCAGGCGCTGCGCGGCGCGTGGCGCGGTGACTACGCCACCGTCGAGGAAACGCAGCGCAAGCGCACGAGCAGCTTCCGGCGCTGGCGCGAGGGGTTCCTGTCCAACGTGACGAACCCGAAGGTCCTCGTCCTCTACCTGTCGGTGCTGCCGCAGTTCCTCGACCCCGTGCGCACCACCACGTGGGACGCGCTCGTGCTCGCCTACACCGTGGCGGTGCTGGGCACGGTGTGGCTGCTGGTGCTGCTGTTCTTCGTACACCGCGTGCGCGCGTGGCTCAAGCAGCGGAAGGTGCGGCGCGCGCTCGACGGCGTGACCGGCACCGCGCTGGTCGGGTTCGGGGCGGCCCTGGCCCTGGAGTCCTGACCCGGGCTAAGTTCGCCGCATGACGTGGGGTGTGTACGGCGGGTTCCTCGCCATGATGGTGGTGCTCGCCGTGGCGCCCGGGCCCGACAGCATGGTGGTCCTCAAGAACGCCCTGTCGGGCGGCGCCCGCGGCGGGGCGTGGGCGTGCGCCGGCATCGCCGTGGCGAACTTCCTGCAGGGCACGCTCGCCGCGCTCGGGCTCGGGGCCGTGATCACCAACTCGCGGCCGATCTTCGAAACCGTGAAGTGGCTCGGTGTCGCCTACCTCTGCTACCTCGGTTTCCAGGCGCTGCGCGGCGCGTGGCGCGGTGACTACCAGTCGCTCGCCGAGGCGAAACGCGCCCGCCAGAGCGCGTTCCGCCGCTGGCGCGAAGGATTCCTCTCCAACGTGACCAACCCCAAGGTCCTGGTCCTCTACCTGTCGGTGCTGCCGCAGTTCCTCACGCCCGGCGTCACGACCACCGGCGACGCCCTGCTGCTCGCCTACACCGTCGCCGCCGTGGGCGCGGTCTGGCAGGTCCTGCTGCTCCTGCTCGTGCACCGCGTACGCGGCTGGCTCGAACGCCGCCGGGTGCGCCGCACCCTCGACGGCGTGACCGGCACGGTCCTCATCGGCTTCGGCGTGGGGCTGGCGCTGGAGGCCTAAAGGGTCTCGTCCAGCCAGTCGTAGACGCGGGCCGTCGCGAGCCGCTGCGCGCCGACGTGGCAGTGGGCGTCCGCGCCTTCCTCGGCGGTGAACGAGAGCAACGTCTTGGGGCCGGTGAGCCGTTCGTAGAGGCGGCGGGGTTCGGACTGGGTTTCGCCGTCTCCATTGAAGAACAGGTCGTCGGTGGCCTCGCAGACGAGCGTCGGGCACTGGATGCGTTCGGCGATGCCGCCGTCGAGCGTGTAGGTGAGGTACTTCGCGAGGAACTCACGGTCGGTCGCCGCGCCCATCACGTACCGGCCGTGGTCGGTGGCCCAGCGCAGCGTGGGGCTCGCGGCGCGGCCGGCGGCCAGCAGCCGGTCGAGCTCCTCGTCCTCCGGCGCGTTGGCCCGGCGTTCGATCTCCGCGCGGTCCCACGGCAGGAACGCCGTCACCGCCGAGCCGGCGTCGAACACCCCGTCCACGGCGACGACGGCCTTGATCCGCGAGTCGAACGCCGCCGCGCGGGGCGCGAGCATGCCGCCGAGGCTGAGGCCGAGCAGCGCGACCTTGTCCGGGTCGACCCCCGGGTCGGCCAGCGCGAAGTCGAGCACCGGGCCCACCACGTGCTCCCAGTCGGGCCGGAAGACGAGCCCGTCGCGGTGGATCGCACTCGGCTGGCCGGGGCCGTCGAACGCCAGCACGTGGTAGCCGCGCTCCTGGCCGCCGGCGCCGCCGAAGAAGTGCACCTCCTCCGCGCTGCCGTCGAAACCGTTGTGCGCCAAGAGAATCGGGCGACGGCCGGTGCCGGGCGCGCGGTAGAAGTAGCCACGCAGCACGTGCCCCTCGTACGGGACCTCGACACGTTCGACGCCCGCGAACCCTTCGATGGCGCGGTGGAAGCACTCGACGCTGCGGTCGTAGGCGTACGCGATGCGCGGGTCGGCGGGGTTGCCGTGCAAGAAGAACTCCGCCGAGCGATAGTAGGTGGACGCGCGCAGGTACGCGTCACGGGCGCTGATCGGGTGCGCCTTTTCCGCCTCAGCCGCCAGACGCTCGGCCGCGGCGAGCCACTCGTCGTGCCAGCTGTCGTAGTCGCCGGGCTTGATGCGCGAAGCGGTGGCGACGACCTCGCCGAAGTCCGAGCCGCCGTAACTCGCGTGGCCGAACACGCGGAGCGTCTCGAACCAGAACTGGGGGTCGTCCTCGAACAGCAGCTGCTTCATCGGGCCCTCCTCGCCTTAGGACGATACGGTACCGTCCCGTCGTGAAGCTACACGGGACGGTACCGTCTCGTCCACCCGCTAGGATGCGGACCATGACAACTCGCCGTACGCCCACCGGGGCGGCTGTGCTGCAGCCCGACGTCACGCAGGCGATCACGGAAGCGGTGCTCGACGAGCTCGCGGAGGTGGGTTACGGCCGGCTGTCGATGGAGGCCGTGGCCAAGCGCGCGGGCGTGGGCAAGAGCGCGCTGTACCGTCGCTGGCGCTCGAAGCAAGAGATGATCTCGGCGGT
The DNA here is from genome assembly GCF_040704195.1 of Amycolatopsis sp. NPDC047767. Taxonomy (NCBI): domain Bacteria; kingdom Bacillati; phylum Actinomycetota; class Actinomycetes; order Pseudonocardiales; family Pseudonocardiaceae; genus Amycolatopsis; species Amycolatopsis sp. NPDC047767. Next base: position 39,609 of record NZ_JBEYSJ010000040.1, on the reverse strand, counting down.
GGTTTCGGAGTTCAGCGTGAGCCGCGCGCCGACCCCGGACACGGGGTCTCTGCGCGGTGACCTGCGCGAATCGATGCAAGCGGTGTACGACTGGCTCACGCACCCGAGGTTCGCGCGGATCCTGCCGGACCTCATCGCCGAGGGTGCCCGCGATCCCGAACCGGCCGACGACCTGCGCACTCGCATCGGCGGCCCGCGCCGCGACGCCGCGCGGCCGCTGTTCGAGCGGGCGATCAAGCGCGGTGAGCTCCCGGCCGGCATCGACGTCGAGCTGGCCATGGACCTGCTCGCGGCGCCGATCTACTGGCGCCTGGTGGTGCGCCGCGAGCCCCCGGGCCCGGATTTCCTGGACCGGGTCGTCGAGCACGTGCTCCGTGCGATCGACGCCCGGCCCGTGAACTGACTGACCGGTGAGCTGACTAGGCGCGCTCAGGCTCCCCCGTCACGCGCTCGATGCGCGCGCCGAGGCGGTTGAGGTTCTCGACGAAGTGCGGGTAACCGCGGTCGATGTGGAAGACGTCCCAGACCTCGGTGACGCCCTCAGCGCACAGACCGGCGAGCACGAGCCCGGCGCCGGCGCGGATGTCGGAGGCCCAGACCGGCGCGCTGGAGAGCTGCTCGACCCCGCGGACCACGGCGTGGTGGCCGTCGGTGCGGGCGTCGCCGGAAAGCCGGATCATCTCTTCGATGAAGCGGAACCGGGCCTCGTAGACGTTCTCCGTGATCATCGACGTGCCCTCGGACACGGCCGACAGCGCGACCGCGAACGGCTGCAGGTCCGTGGCGAAACCGGGGTACGGCAGCGTCACCCAGTCGACCGCCTTAGGCCGCTCGGGCTGCACGACGCGGAAGCCTTTCTCGTCGAACGTGGTCACGTCCGCGCCGGCGAGCCGCAGCTTGTCCAGCACCAGGTCGAGGTGGTGCGGGTTGACGCCGCGCACGGTCAGGTCGCCCCGCGTCATCGCCGCGGCGAACGCCCAGGTGGCACCGACGATCCGGTCGCCGATCACGCGGTGCTCGGTCGGGCGCAGCTGCTCCACCCCGTGCACGGTCAGCGTCGACGTGCCGGCGCCCTCGATCTTCGCGCCCATCTCGGTGAGCATCGTGCAGATGTCGGCGATCTCCGGCTCGCGCGCCGCGTTGTCGATCACCGTCGTGCCCTCGGCCAGCACCGCGGCCATCAGGATGTTCTCGGTGGCGCCGACGCTCGGGAAGTCGAGCCAGATCTGGGCGCCGACGAGGGATTCCGCGTTCGCGACCACGCAGCCGTGCTCGATGGTGCTGGTGGCGCCCAGCTTGCGCAGGCCGTTCTGGTGCATGTCCAGCGGCCGCGAGCCGATCGCGTCACCGCCGGGCAGCGCGACGACGGCCTTCTTGAGCCGCCCGACCAGCGGTCCCAGCACGCAGACGGACGCGCGCAGCTTGCCCATCGCCGCCGAGTCCGCGCGGTGCGACAGCTCGGCCGGCGTGGTGATGCGCGCCGTGTCGCCGTTGATCTCCACCTCGCAGCCGACGCTGCGCAGGACGTCGCCCATCAGGGGCACGTCGAGGATCTGCGGGCAGTTCGTGATGGTGGTGGTGCCCTCGGCCAGCAGGGCCGCGGCCATCAGCTTCAGCACGCTGTTCTTGGCTCCGACCACGTCGACCTCGCCGACCAGCCGTGCCCCGCCGTGCACGTCGAAGTGCTCGCTCATGGCCGCCAATCATGCCCTCTCGCCCAGTTTCGGCACACGCGGGGCCGGTAGAGTCGGGCACATGGTCGTTCGCATCAACCGCGTCTACACGAAGGTCGGCGACAGCGGCACCACAGCGCTGGGCGACGGCTCGCGGATCCCCAAAACCTCGCCCCGCCTGGGCGCTTACGCCGACACCGACGAGGCCAACTCCGTCATCGGGCTGGCCATCGCGATGGGTTCCCTGAGCGACGAAATCGCCACGGTGCTGCGGCGCGTGCAGAACGACCTGTTCGACGTCGGCGCGGACCTCTGCCTGCCGATCCAGGAAAATCCCCCGTACGAGCCACTGCGCATCACCGAGGCCTACCTCGAGCGCGTGGAGGGCTGGTGCGACGAGTTCAACGAGCGGCTGCCGAAGCTCACGTCGTTCATCCTGCCGGGCGGAACGCCGGGCGCGGCCTACCTGCACCAGGCGCGCACGGTCACGCGGCGCGCGGAGCGCTCGGCGTGGGCGCTCGTCGAGGCGGAGCCGGACACCACGAACCCGATCGCCGTGAAGTACCTCAACCGGCTGTCCGACCTGCTGTTCATCCTCGGCCGGCTCGCCAACCCGGACGGCGACGTGCTGTGGAAGCCGGGCGGCTGATCAGGACGCGTGCGGCAGCATTCGTCCCGGCGGAGCCGACTCCAGCCAGGACAGGAACCCGGTGAGCGCGCCGGGCCCCATCGCGATCTCGATCGCCTCCTGCGTGGGCGACTCACACCGCAGGACCGTGGATCCCTCGGGCACCGCGTACGCCTCTGTGCCGGACGGGTCCCGCCGGTCGGCGATCTGCATGCTCTCGCGCTGGAACACGCGGTCCGGGCCGCTGCGCAGGCTCCAGACGCGGTACCAGACGAACTCGTCGCCCTCGTAGCGCCCGAGCCCGAGGTGCCAGCTGGCACGCGGGTTGTCCGGACGCCACCGCAGCGCGACGCTCACGCCACCGCCGCGGCGCATCCGGATCCACCGCTGGCCGTACCAGGCCGCCAGCACGGCGAGCACGATCAGGAGCCCCAGCACCACGATGGCGATCTTCACGGCCCGGCTCCTGCTCGTCGCTCGATCAGACTGACTGACCGGCCGCGCGGAGCTGGGCTGTTGCCCTCGTGCGCTCCGCCTCGTCGTCCGCCGTCAGCGCCGCCTTGGCCGCGTCGACGTCGATCTCGTCGGAAAGCTCGGCGCTCTCGGCGAGCACGCTCACCCCGGTGGCCGTGACCGACAGGAAACCACCGTGCACCGCGGCGGTGAGGATCTCGCCGTCGGTCGTGTTCACCTTGACCACACCACCCTCGACGAGCTGGCCCAGCACCGGCTCGTGGCCGGGCATGATGCCGATCTCGCCCTCGGTGGTCTGCGCCACCACGAAGGTGGCGGTACCCGACCAGAGCCGGCGCTCCACGGCCACCAGCTCCACGGACATCTCAGCCACGTAGCACTCCTTCGCTCGGGGTGTCACCACCGAGTGTAATAGGTCCGGCTTCGGTTACGAGAACGGCGGGGGCGGGTGTCCACAGTGGACCCAGCCCCCGCCGCGCTCAGGAGATCACTTCTTGGTGATTTCCTTGTACTTCTTCTCGAGGTCCTCGAGGCCACCGATACCCAGGAACGCCTGCTCCGGGTAGTGGTCGAAGTCGCCCTTCGAGATGCGGTCGAACGACTCGATCGTCTCCGACAGCGGCACGGTCGAGCCCGGGATCTGCGTGAACGCCTCGGCGACCAGCATGTTCTGCGACAGGAACCGCTCGATGCGGCGCGCGCGCTGAACGGTGAGCTTGTCCTCTTCCGAGAGCTCGTCCATACCGAGGATCGCGATGATGTCCTGCAGTTCCTTGTACTTCTGCAGGATCCGGATGACCTCGGAGGCGACGCGGTAGTGGTCCTCGCCGACGATGGCCGGGTCGAGGATCGTCGACGTCGACGCCAGCGGGTCCACCGCCGGGAAGATGCCCTTCTGGAACACCGACCGCGAAAGCTCGGTGGTGGCGTCCAGGTGGGCGAACGTCGTCGCCGGGGCCGGGTCGGTGTAGTCGTCCGCGGGGACGTAGATCGCCTGCATCGAGGTGATCGAGCGACCACGCGTCGAGGTGATCCGCTCCTGCAGCTGACCCATCTCGTCGGCCAGCGTCGGCTGGTAACCCACGGCCGAAGGCATGCGGCCCAGCAGGGTCGACACCTCGGAACCGGCCTGGGTGAACCGGAAGATGTTGTCGATGAACAGCAGCACGTCCTGGTTCTGCACGTCGCGGAAGTACTCCGCCATCGTCAGCGCGGACAGGGCGACGCGCATACGCGTGCCCGGCGGCTCGTCCATCTGGCCGAAGACGAGGGCGGTGTCGTTGATGACGCCGTCCTCGGACATCTCCAGGAAGAGGTCGTTGCCCTCACGGGTGCGCTCGCCGACACCGGCGAACACCGAGGTACCACCGAAGTTCCGGGCGACGCGGGTGATCATCTCCTTGATGAGCACCGTCTTGCCCACGCCGGCACCGCCGAACAGGCCGATCTTGCCACCCTGCACGTACGGGGTCAGCAGGTCGACGACCTTGAGGCCGGTCTCCAGCATCTCCGTCTTGCCCTCGAGCTGGTCGAAGGGCGGCGGGTTGCGGTGGATGCCCCAGCGCTCGAGGTCCTCGCCGTAGCCGGGCTCGTCGAGGCACTCGCCGAGGGCGTTGTAGACGTGACCCTTGACCTTGTCGCCCACCGGCACCGTGATGGGACCACCGGTGTTGGTGACCTCGGCACCGCGGACGAGACCGTCCTGCGGCTGCAGCGAAATCGTGCGGACGAGGTTGTCACCGAGGTGGCTGGCGACCTCGAGAGTCACGGTCTTGCGCAGCTGCTCGAACTCGATGTCGACCTTGAGCGCGTTGAACTGGTCGGGGACGGAACCGCGCGGGAACTCGACGTCGACGACCGGCCCGGTCACCGAGACGATGCGCCCCTTGGCGCGCGGGGCTTCAGTACTGGTCATCAGTCATCACTTCCTGCTGCGGTGAGCGCGTTCGCGCCACCGACGATTTCGGAGATCTCCTGGGTGATCTGCGCCTGGCGGGCCTGGTTCGCCTCCCGCGTCAGCGTGTTCACCAGGTCGTTCGCATTGTCCGACGCGGCCTTCATCGCGGTGCGGCGGGCTGCCAGTTCGGACGCGGCCGACTCCAGCAGCGCCGAGTACAGGCGCGTGTTGATGTACTTCGGCAGCAGCGCGCCCAGCAGCTTGTCGGCGCTCGGCTCGAACTCGTAGCTGGGGAGCAGCTCGCCGGCGGGCTTCTGCTCCTCACCCTCGGTGTACTCGACCTCGAGCGGGGCGACCCGCTTGGCGATCGGGCGCTGCGTCAGCATCGAGACGAACTCGGTGTAGACGACGTGGATCTCGTCGACCCCGGCGAGCGCGCCCGGCGCACCCGCTTCGGTGCCGGCGAGGAACGACTCCACCAGCGTCTCCGCCGCCGCGACCGCGTCGGTGTACGCCGGCTGGTCGGAGAAGCCCGTCCAGCTGTCGACGACCTCGCGGCCCCGGAACCGGTAGTAGTTCAGGCCCTTGTTGCCGGTGACGTAGACCTCGGGCTCCTTGCCCTCCTCACGGAGCAGGGCGAGGAGTTCCTCGGTCGCCTTCAGCACGTTGGTGTTGTACCCACCGCACTGGCCCTTGTCGCTGGTGACGACGAGGACCGCGGCCCGCTTCGGGTTGGGGCGCTCGACCAGGAGCGGGTGGTCGAGGTTCGCCGCCGCACCGGCCAGCGCCGAGAGCACCTTGGTGATCTCGTCCGCGTACGGCCGGGAAGCGGCGACCTTCGCGCGCGCCTTCGTGATGCGCGCGGTGGCGATGAGCTCCATCGCCTTCGTGATCTTGCCGATCGACTTGGTCGCCTTGATGCGCGACCGAAGTTCCCGGAGTTGTGCGGCCATGAGCTATCAGCTCACTTCTTCGGGGCGGGCTTGTTGACCTTGACGGTCTCCTGCCCGACCTTGTCGGCGTCCATCGCGTCGGCGTTCGACTCCAGGGGCTTGCCCTCGGAGGTGGTGAACTCCTTCTTGAACTCGTTCACCGCGGCCACGAGCGCGTCACGCGTGTCGTCCTCGAACTTGCCGCTGTCGCGGATCGCACCGAGGACCTCGGTGTGCTTGCGGCGGGCCGAGTCCAGGAACTCCTGGTTGAAGCGGCGCACGTCCTCGGTCGGGACCGAGTCGTAGTGGCCGTTGGTGCCCAGCCACACGGTGCAGACCTGCTCCTCGACCGGGATCGGCGAGTACTGCGGCTGCTTGAGCACCTCGTACAGGCGGGCACCACGCTCGAGCTGCGCCTTCGAGGCGTCGTCGAGGTCCGAGGCGAAGGCGGCGAACGCCTCCAGCTCGCGGTACTGCGACAGGTCGATGCGGAGCGAGCCGGAGACCGACTTCATCGCCTTGACCTGCGCGGCACCACCCACGCGGGACACCGAGATACCCACGTCGATGGCCGGGCGCTGACCGGCGTTGAACAGGTCCGACTGGAAGAAGCACTGACCGTCGGTGATCGAGATGACGTTCGTCGGGATGTAGGCCGACACGTCGTTGGCCTTCGTCTCGATGATCGGCAGGCCGGTCAGCGAGCCGGCACCCAGCTCGTCCGACAGCTTGGCGCACCGCTCGAGGAGACGGGAGTGCAAGTAGAAGACGTCGCCGGGGAACGCCTCGCGGCCCGGCGGGCGGCGCAGCAGCAGCGAGATCGCGCGGTAGGCGTCGGCCTGCTTGGTCAGGTCGTCGAACACGATCAGGACGTGCTTGCCCTCGTACATCCAGTGCTGGCCGATGGCCGAGCCGGTGTAGGGGGCGATCCACTTGAAGCCGGCCGAGTCGGAAGCCGGAGCGGCGACGATGGTCGTGTACTCCATCGCGCCCGCGTCCTCGAGCGACTTCTTGACCGACGCGATCGTGGAGCCCTTCTGGCCGATCGCGACGTAGATGCAGCGGACCTGCTGCTTCGGGTCGCCGGTCTCCCAGTTGGCCTTCTGGTTGATGATCGTGTCCACGGCGACGGCGGTCTTGCCCGTCTTGCGGTCACCGATGATCAGCTGGCGCTGGCCGCGGCCGATCGGCGTCATCGCGTCGATGGCGGTGATGCCGGTCTGCAGCGGCTCGGACACCGGCTGGCGCTCGACCACCGAGGCGGCCTTGAGCTCCAGCGGACGCCGGGTCGTGGTCTCGATCTCGCCGAGCCCGTCGATGGGCGCGCCCAGCGGGTCGACGACCCGGCCGAGGTAGCCGTCGCCGACCGGCACGGACAGGACCTGGCCGGTCCGCTTGACCTGCTGGCCCTCTTCGATCGTCTCGAAGTCGCCGAGGATGGCCGCACCGATCGAACGGGCGTCCAGGTTCAGCGCCACACCGAGGACGCCGCCCGGGAACTCGAGCAGCTCGTTGGCCATGGCCGAGGGGAGGCCCTCGACGTGGGCGATACCGTCACCGGCGTCGGCGACCACGCCGACCTCTTCCCGGTTCACATCCGGGGCGTAACTCGAGACGTAGTTCTCGATCGCACTGCGGATCTCGTCCGAGGAGATCGTCAGCTCCGCCATTTCGTTCCCGCTCTCGCTTCTGTTCTGTCCAGTGTGCAAAGTCTGTGGTGCGGGCGCACCCGTCAGGCGCGGCTCAGCCTGCGGCGGACCGCCGCCAGCTGGCCGGCCGTGCTGCCGTCGATGACCTCGTCGCCGACGCGGACGACGAGCCCGCCGCCCAGCCGGGGGTCCACCTCGACGTGCAGCGCGAGGGTCCGCCCGTAGATGCCGTTGAGCTTCGACCCGAGCTGGGTCCGCTGCTCTTCGGTGAGAGCGTTGGCGCTGGTCACGTACGCGACCGAGCGCTCACGCCGTTCCGCGGCCAGCGCGACCAGCTTGTCGAGCCCGTTGCCGACCCCGCGCCCCTTGGCGCGGCGCACGACCTGCTCGACCAGGGTCTCGGTGACCACGTCGACCTTGTCCGCGAACAGCCCGCGGACCAGGGTCCGCTTGGCGTCGGCGGGAGCGGCCAGGTCGGACAGCGCGGCCTCGAGCTCCGAGGAGCCCGAGACGATCCGCGCGACCTGGAACAGCTGGGACTCGACGGTCTCGACGTTCCCGGTCTTCTCGGCGGAGGTGAGCAGCGCCGAGCGGCCGAGGGACTCGATCCCGTCCACCAGCTCGCGAGGGCTTGACCAGCGGCTGCCCGCCACGGCGTCGAGCACCTTCAGGGCCGGCTCGCTCAGCTTCCCGTCGAACAGCCGGCGGACGAGGCCCTGGCGGCTCTCCGGGCTGGCCGAAGCGTCGCTGACCGCCCGGCGCAGGCCGATTTCGCGGTCAAGGAGGTCGACGACCGAGAGCAGCTCGTCCCCGACCGTCGCGGGGTCGGTACCCGCGTCGGCCAGAACCTCGCCGAGACGGGTCTCGGCGAGGTCGAGCGCTTCACGGCTCGCAGCATGCAGCGTCATCTCTGGTCTACTTCCCCGCTCCGTTGGTGGCGGTCTCCAGTTCCGACAGGAACCGGTCGACGGTGCCGCGGCGGCGCACCTCGTCCTCGAGCGACTCGCCGACGATGCGGCTCGCCAGCTCCACCGCGTTGCGGCCCATGTCGGCCCGCAGCTCGGCGATGATCTGCGCCTTCTGGGCCTGCAGCTGGGCCTGCCCCTGCGCGACGATCCGCTGGGACTCCGACTCGGCCTCGGCCCGCAGCTCCGCCTTGATCTGCTCGGCTTCGAGCCGCGCGTCGTCGCGGATCTTCGCGGCCTCGGACCGGGCCTCGGCCAGCTGCGCCTTGTACTCGGCCAGCGCTTCTTCGGCTTCGGCCTGGGCCTTCTCGGCCTTCTCGATGCCGCCTTCGATCTTCTGCGCCCGCTCCTCGTACGCAGTCTCGAAACGCGGGACGACGTACTTCTTGAGGATGAACAGCAGGATCAGGAAGGCGACGATGCCGAGGATCAGCTCCGGGATGTCCGGGATGATCGGGTTGGAGCCCTCGGCTGCCAACACCAACTCAGTCTTCAGCACAGCGTCTCCTTTGGATGAGAGATGAGCAGTTCACTCAGCTCTAGGCGGAGGCGATGAAGTAGATGACGATACCGATCAGGGCGAGCACCTCGGTGAGCACGAAGGTCGAGAAGCCGATGCCCTGCAGCTTGCCCTGGGCCTCCGGCTGACGCGCGGTGCCGTTGATGACCGCGGCGAAGATCAGGCCGATACCGATGCCCGGGCCGATCGCGCCCAGGCCGTAGCCGATTGCGGCGAGGCCCTTGTTGAGGTTCACGGTCTCGGCGGCGGCCTGGGCCAGAACGATGTTGCTCACGTGCGTTTCCCTTCACTTCGGTCCGCGCACTCACGCGGATCGGGGGCTTGTGTGTTTCTCAGTGCTCCGACGCCAGCGCGGCGCCGATGTACCCGGCCGACAGCAGGGCGAAGATGTAGGCCTGCAGCACCTGGATGAAGGCCTCGAGGAAAGTCATCAGGATTGCCAGGACCCAGCCCAGGATCGACACCGGCTTGAGCGCCCAGCTCGAGGTCTCCGTGAGCAGGAAGGTGCCGCCCAGGGTGAACACGATGATGATCAGGTGGCCGGCGAACATCGCGGCGAAAACACGGATGGCCAGCGTGAGCGGCGTGATGAAGAACTTCTGAAAGAACTCGATCAGGCCGTAGAGCGGAAGCACGAACTTCGGGATCCCGGCCGGCGTCAACTGGTTCTTCAGGTACCCGCCGAGGCCGAACTTCTTGATGCCCACGTAGTGGTAGACCGGGTAGACCACCAGCAGCGACATGGCGAGCGGGAAGCCGATCCGCGCCATGGTCGGGAACTGGAAGAACGGAATGATCCCGAAGAGGTTGTTCAGCAAGATGAAGGTGAACAACGCGAGAACCAACGGGATGAACGGCTTGAACTCTTTCGAGCCGATCTGCTGCCGCGTGATGTTGTTGCGGCTGAAGTCATAGAGGGACTCTGCGATGAACTGGCCCTTGGTGGGCACGATCTTCAGCTTGCGCGAAGCCACCAAGAAGTAGCTGGCGACGATGACCACAGCGATGATCACCAGCAGCTTCGGTTTGTTCAAGCCCCAATCGCCAGACCCCAAAAACGGCGGCAGCTCGAAGGCATCAGTACCAGGGGGCGTGAAAGTCGCACCCTCGGTCAGTACCAGCGCGATCACTGCGCTCCTCCCGGTTCTCCCGGCCGGCGTTCACTCCGCCGGGGGAATCGTCACGATCTGGACTTAACGTACCCGATGCACACGAGCACGCTGGAGGCGGCCGGACCCACCGCGCAGTGAATGATTCTCATGCCCTGCACAGAGGTTGGCTCGCAAGAGCACTGCCCTGCAATCCACTTCGGACCAGCGGGCTGAGGAGGCGGAACCACCGGGCGCCACACTGCTGGTCGCGGTTCGTTTGAGGGAGTGCGCGGGCGAGGCCGCCACCCTTGACGCGGACCCTACCAGCAGGTCAATCGGTGCCGTACACGCGTACTTCATACCAACCGATCAGCTCAGGACTTAGGTCCCGAGTCCATCCGGGACCCAAGTCCGGGACGCGCGCGACCGGTTTCACGACACCACAGGTGGAGGCCTTGCCCGATCGCGGCGAGCACCCGGAAGTCGGACTATGTGTTTCAGGTCACACCCGGTTGCCGCAGCGCGCTCTCACTACGAGTAGCCGAGGGTCCCCAGCACCGGTCAGGACGGGAGGATCGTCGGGATCTTGGTCTTGCGGAAGGCCGCGAACTCGGCCGCGGCGGACAGCAGGATGGCCACGATCATGGTGAGTCCCAGCGACAACGGGTGCAGCGCGGTCACGCCCTTCAGCAGCGAAAGCGCCGCGAACAACACCACGACCTTCACGACGTACCCACCGAGCGCGATGACCATGACGAACATCGGGTCCTGGCCCGCGCTGAAGCGCATCAGCCCCAGCGTCGACAGCATCGCCAGCATCGCGAGCGCCGCGCCGACCAGCGACCCCAGGAATCCGTGCAGGCCGAACACGATGCTGAACACCACGATGCACACGAGCAACGCCGGCGGCGTGACCAGCAGTGAAGCCCTCGTCATCGCGCGAGCAGCCTGCAGCACCACCTTGGCGTGCGGGTTCTCCGTCGCTTCGGTCGAGGTTTCGGTTTCGCTCACAGCTGGGCTCCCTACTCGGTTCGGCATCGAGTGTAGAGAACCTGGTGGAGGGCTTCCTGAACCCCCGGCTCGCGGCTTGGTCGCGCATACAGCTGCCCGAGTTCGCGCAAGCGCGAACCCGGGCAGCGGAATTCATTTCGACGACCGGATGATCCGTCACGGAATTGGCAGGTAGCTATTCACCCGATCAGCCTGGCGGTACATTTTGTGGAAAGCGATTCACGCAGGCCACGTTTGACCCGGATTGGTGCACGTCTGACCGTTCCAGTCCAAGCTGTACGTGGTGGTGACACTGACCTTGACCGTCTGGCCCGGGCCGACACACGCAATGGTGTTGTTGACGAGTACGAAGCGGGCCAGAACTTGGACCGACCGACCGTCGTTCGTGCAGTGGTGATAATACCGGCTCCAGTCCGCCCCGGTCGCCCCACAGCCGTGACCGGCAGATGAGGTCCAGTTGACGGCACCGCCATCGATCCTCGCAGGTCCCGGTACCGTCGACGTGGCGGCGGAGCTGACGCCGGGAACAGCCGTCATCATCGCGCCGGCAGCAAGCAGACCCAGCGCAGCCTTGGACATCGTCTTCATTTCGATTTCCCCTCCCCATTCGACAACCGAAATGAGGCGAAAAGAGCAGAACCAAAACACGCCGAAGGCGCCAATAAACGCCTGCGGACTCCCCAGTCCCCCTCTAACCCCTCACATCGAAGATTAGCCGCCGAAAGTGATCATGGTCAACACTTCGCGGGCTTTCACCCGATCGAGGAGTCATTCCTGAAAAGCGAAACCAATTCGCGAAATTCAGCCCGCGGAACGGTGCCGCGCCCTCAACCGGGGCACCAGGGACACCAGTACGGCCACCACGAGACCCGCCCCGATGACCCAGAACACGGCCGTGTCGTCGAACAACGTCACCGACACGGCGCCGAAGGCCAGGATGCCGGCCCACAAGTAGATGAGCAGGACGGCGCGGCGCTGGGAGTGGCCGATCTCGAGCAGGCGGTGGTGGAGGTGCATCTTGTCGGCCGCGAAGGGGCTTTCGCCGCGGCGGGTGCGGCGGATGACGGCCATCACGAGGTCCAGGACGGGCACGAAGAGCACCGCCACGACCACGACCAACGGCGACAGCAGGGCGAGCGCGTCGGAAGCCGAGAAGCGCGTGTAGCTGACGCGGCCGCTCGCGGACGTGGTCGCGCCGGCGAGCATGAGGCCGATCATCATGGAGCCGGAGTCGCCCATGAAGATCTTGGCAGGTTGGAAGTTGTACGGCAGGAAGCCCAGACACGCGCCGGCCAGCGTCGCGGCGATCAGGGCGGGTGGGTAGGTGCCGAAGTCGCCGCCGGTGCTGTCGAGCAGGCCGAGGGAGAAGGCGCAGGTGGCCGTCGCGGCGATGAAGCCGAGGCCGCCGGCGAGGCCGTCGAGGCCGTCGACGAAGTTCATCGCGTTGACCATCACCACGACCATCACGACGGTCAGCAGCGCGCCCTGGTTCTTGTCCAGCACGAGAACCGAGCCGAACGAGTCGCCGGTGCCGCCCCACGGCACCCAGAACGACACCCACTGCACGCCGAACAGCACGAGGATCCCGGCGCACATCACCTGGCCGGCGAGCTTCGTCCACGCGTCGAGCTCGAACCGGTCGTCCAGTGCGCCGATGAGGGAGATGACGCCGGCCGCAAGCAGCACGCCGACGGAGTCGAGCGAGGCGTCGAACCCGTGGCTCAGCGCGGGCAGCTGGTGCGCCAGGCCCATCGCCGCGGCCACGCCCAGGTAGATGCCGACACCGCCCATGCGCGGAATCGGTGTCACGTGGACGTCGCGGGCGCGCGGGTTGGCGATCGCGCCGATGCGGATCGCGACGCGGCGGACGACGCCGGTGAGCAGATAGGTCACCGCCGTCGCGGTCAGCGCGACGAGGAGGTACTCCCGGATGGGGAGAAGTCCTTGCACAGGGGGCATGACCGCGTCACGCCTGCCGGGGGGTCCGAGTCACCGCGTCACGCTACCGCGACCGGGTGTCACGCCGTTCAACGGAGCCTCCCGTCCGCGGGGCCACTGTGGACCGCTCAGGCGAGCGACTCGACGGGCACGCCCATGACCTCGGCGATCGCCGCGCGCGTGACCGCGCCTTCGCGCAGCACCACCGGATTCTCACCCGTGAGGTCCACGATCGACGACGCCACGGCCTCGCCGCTCGAACCGCCGTCGAGGTACACCGACACCGAGTCGCCCAGCTGGTCCTGCGCCTCGGCCGCGGTGGACGCCGGCGGGCGGCCGGAGACGTTGGCGCTCGACACGGCCATCGGGCCGACGTCGCGCAGCAGCTCCAGCGCCACGGGGTGCAGCGGCATCCGCAGCATCACCGTGCCGCGCGACTGCCCGAGGTCCCACTGCAGGCTCGGCGCGTGCGGGAGCACGATCGACAGGTCGCCCGGCCAGAACGCCTCCACGAGCGCCCGTGCCTGCGGCGGCAGGCCGAGCACCAGACCGTCCACTGTGGACCACGAACCGACGAGCACGCCCACGGGCATGTCCGGGCCGCGGTTCTTCGCACGCAGCAACGCCTGCACGGCGCCCGCGTCGAAGGCGTCGGCACCGATGCCGTAGACGGTGTCGGTCGGCAGGACCACCAGCCGGCTCGACCTCACCGCCGACGCCGCGGCGGCCAGCCCTTCGGCCCGGGATTCGCGCTTGCTGCAGTCGTACACCGCACTCATGCCGCGAAGCCTAGCCCTCGTCCCCGGCACCCGAATGCGGTGGTCAGGTGCCGGGGACGCGGGGTCAGAACCCGATGGCCGTGCAGGTGGTGGTGCTCGTCTTCGCGGGATCGCTCACCGACGTGGCCGTGAGCTTGACCCGCGCCGTGTACGGCGCGCCAGGTTCCCGTTTCGCGTAGGCGGCGATCTGGGCGGTCTGCCCGAACTTCGCCGTCGCCAGCTCGTTGGGCAGCCGGACCTCCCAGCCCTTCGCGTCGGTACTCGCGCTCAGCCGGTAGGTGTCGCTGTCGTACGGTGCCTTCGCCCCGCGCGCGGAGCCGGTGTTGAGCAACCGGAAGTCGCACGTGGCGAGCCCGCCCTCGGTGAAGGCGGGCAGCGCCGGCCACAGGTGCGCACCGCGCGCCTGCGGGCCCGAACCGTCGAGCGAGGCGACGGTGACCGTGTACGACAGCACACCGCGGCGGTCCCGTGCGAGGTCGGTGACCAGGAAGTGCAGCCGGTTGGCCTCGTCGGTGTACTCGTACGCGCCCGAGGCGCCCGTGCCGGCCTTGAACGCCGCGTCGTTGAGCTGCCGGTAGTCGCCGACGGTGATCTTCACCGGCGTGCCGTCCGGCTTCACGTAGTCGGTGAGACCGATGTCCTGCGGGTTCGCGTCGACGACCCACTCGAACGGCGCCGCGTCGCGGTTCTTCGTCTTGGTCAGCAGCACGCCGGAGTCGGGCAGGAACGAGTCCGCGCCCATCCGGTCGACGACCTCGAGCGTGTAGTTGTCGTAGCCGCCGCCGTCGCACAGCGGGTCGGTGTTGCGGTCGCACTTGGGCGACTTGTCGCCGCCCGGCAGCGCGATGTTCAGCCCCGTGTACGCACCCGGTTCCGGAGCTGACTCCCGCGCGGTGATCCGAGCCGTGACAGGGCCGGTCTCGGCGAGCTGGTCGCGGTCGAGTTGCAGCACGTCGGCCGGGTCGACGATGCCGAGCTTGACCTTGTTGCGCAGCATGTGGTGCGCGCCCATCGAGCCGCCGTCGGTCGCCGGGATCTGCCAGCGCGTGTGCGGGCCGCCAGGGCCGTTGAAGCTGCCGCGCGACAGCATTTCCCACGGGCCGCTGTAGTCACGCTGGCGCGGCACGCTGAACGGGTTGTTGTAGTTGTCGCCGATGCCCAGGATGTGGCTGAACTCGTGGGCGTAGGTGCCCTGACCGGACGATTCGGCCTGCGTGGACGAACCGCTCTGCGCGTTGGGCCAGATGCTCGACGCCGAGGCCCACGACGTCCACGGGACGTAGCGCGTGTCGGCCCAGTTGGGCAGGGTCTCGTCGCCGGGCGGGCCGAACTCGTCCGGCACCGCGTCCTGGGTGCCGAACTTCATCTCGCCGAACTCCTGCCACGTCGAGCTCTCGTCCTGGCCCGCGGAGAGGAAGAAGACGAAGTCGAACTGGTCGGCCAGCGCACCGACGTCGGCCTTCCACGCGGCGCGCGCGTCGGTTCGCAGGTCGCGGTCGCACGTCGAGCCCTGCGGGCACGCGTTGTCCTGGAACTCCATGCCGTACTCGAAGGACTTGCCCGGCATGCGGTAGGGCCCGAACGCGGTGAGGTCCACACCGAACCGGCCGCCGGAGTCCTCCATCCAGTACTCGTTGATGGTGTGGCCGTGGTTGAGGGTTTCCGGCTTGTTGAGGAAGTCCTGGTAGTACTGCGCCACGTCCTCGCGGGCGAGGTTGCCGGCCGACGGGCCGGGGTTGCCGAACACGGTCGAGTGCGGCGGCTTCGTGACCACGAAGTCCTCGTCCGGGTAGTCCGCGAGCACGACGGCGCCCTTGAACGTGCGCTCGGTGGGTTCGAGCGACGGGTCGGCCCAGTTCGTACCGGGGACCTTGCGGTAGTCGTTCCACGTCATGGCCGCTTGGTCGACCCAGTGCGCCGAGTCGAGCGGCGCGGGCCAGCCGCGGGTGAACGTGTCGGCGTTCGCCGTGCCGGCGGTCAGCCCGGGCAGCAACGCGACGGCCGCGACCACCGCGGCCACCTTGGAGACGCGCCTCGTCGTGCGCCGGGCAGGGATCCAGGAGGGTCTCATCCACACTCCCCTTCACGATCGGGCCGCCCCGGGGCGGGCGGGCCCGAAGATCGACGGTATTCAGTCGACCGCGAATCGTTAGGGTTGCGAACGAAATCCGCCCCATTGCCTCACGACGAAAGTCGGACAGAGGTGCCGTACCGGCCGAACGTGTCGTTCGAACGGCAGACGGGGACGAGCCGGGCGTGGTCCGGCCGGTTCAGCCTGGGGCCTCCACCGCGTCGACCCGGCGGCGGAGCAGGCAGAACTCGTTGCCCTCCGGGTCGGCCAGCACGTGCCACGACTCCTCGCCCGTCTGGCCGACGTCGGCGAAACGGGCGCCCGCGGCGAGCAACCGCTCGAGTTCCGCGTCCTGGTCGCGGTCGGTCGGGTTGACGTCGAGGTGCAGCGGCAGTTTCCCGTGCTTCGGCTCATCGGTGCGACTGAACACGAGCGTCGGCAGCGGGCCCCCAAAGCCGCCGGGCGGGCCGATCTCCAGATCGCCGTCGTCCTCCCAGCCGAGTTCGACGTAGCCGAGGACCTCGCACCAGAAGTCCCCCAGGCGCTGGGGGTCGGCGCAGTCGATGACGAGTTCGGTGATCCGGCAGGCCATGCGCGAGAGACTACGGCGAACCGCGCCGGTTCCGCCCGGTTTCAGCCCAGACGGCGGGCGGTGACGTAACGGGCCCGGCCCGTGAAGTCGGGGTGGTCCTCGACCGCGGTGAGCACGCGGCGCGCCCGCACGAGCGCCGGGACGGCCGACCCGTGGGTGTCGTCGTGCTCGATGGCCAGGCCGCCGCCGGGACGCAGCAGGCGGGCGCCGGCCGCGATGGCGTGGCGGATCACCGCGAGGCCGCTCTCCTCGGCGAACACCGCGCGCGCCGGGTCGTGCTCGGCGACCTCCGGGGGCACGGGCGTGCCCTCGGGGACGTACGGCGGGTTGCAGACCACCAGGTCGACGAGGCCGTCGAGCTCGGCGAACATCGTCGGGTCGGCGATGTCGCCCGAGTAGAGGCGCACGGGGGTGTCGCCGGCGTCGGAGTGCACGTCGGCGTTGTGCCGGGCCCACGCGAGCGCCTGCGGGTCGACGTCCACGGCGTACACGACGGCGTCCGGCCGCTCGTGCGCCAGCGCCAGGGCCAGCGCGGCGGACCCTGTGCACAGGTCGACCACCACGGGGAACTCGCGCCCGTGGAGGAACTTCAGGCCCCAGTCCAGCAGCAGCTCGGTCTCCGGCCGCGGCACGAACACGCCGGGGCCCACGTTCACCGTGATGTTGCCCAGCGCGGCCCACCCGGTGAGGTACTGCAGCGGGATCCGCTTGGCGCGCTGCGCCACCAGCTGCCCGATCGCCTCGATCACCGGCGGGTCGACCAGCGGCACCATCGGCAAGCGCCCGCGATCGACCCCGAGCACGTGCGCGGCGATCAGGTCCGCGTCCGTCCGCGGTGACTCCACGCCCGCCTCGGTGAGGATCCGGGTGGCCTCCATGATGGCCAGGCGCAGCGGCTGCCGATTCACAAGTCGTCCTTCACGTCGTCGAGCCTGGTGTCCAGGGTATCGAGAGTGCGGCCGCCGGGGGCCGCGCCGGGCCGAACCGAACGGTGGGCCCCCATCGGGCGGCCGGGGCGGAGCCCCGAACCGTCACGGAACGGCACAACCTACACTCAGCCGGTGCGTTCCAGGGAACTCCGCTTCGGTCTCGCAGTCTTCCTCGCGTCACTGGCCCTCCTGCTGGTCCGTTTCCTGGTCCCCCGGCCGATCGGCATGGCGGACAACGGCGACGGCTGGCGCTTGCTCTGCAAGCTCGGCGGCAAGCAGCTCGACCGCCCCTCCGAAGGCTTCGTCCGGTTCAGCTACGGCACCGGCGTGCCGTGCACGAGCGACTACGTCTCCAGCCAGACCTGGCTCGACTGGCTCGCGAACAAGATCGGCCACGTGCTCGGCACGGACGCGATCCTCAACCTGCTGGTGCTCGGCGTGGGCACGTGCGTGCTCGTCGCCGTCGCCATCACGGCCACGGTGCTCGGGCTCGACCTCGGCCGCCGCGGCCGGATCGTCGCCACGGTGCTCCTGCTGCTCGTGATGGGCGACTCGGCGTTCTTCGGCTACTTCGCCTCCAGCCTCAGCGAAGGCGCCGCGTTCCTCGGCATGCTGCTGATCGCCGGCGGGCTGCTGCTCATGCATCGGCAGCGCAACTGGCGCTACGCGGGCGCGGTGATCACCGTCCTCGGTGGACTGATCGGCATCAACGCGAAGTCGCAGACGCTGCTGCTCATCCCCGTCTTCGTGCTCGCGGTACTGCTCGTGAAGCCCAAGGACGCGCGCGGCAAGGCTCGCTGGGCGCTGCCGCTCGCGGTGCTCGTGCTCGTGGGCGGCGGGACGCTCGCCGTGCAGTCGCACGGCGACCCGGCCAACGCGGAATACCGCGAGGCCAACATGTACAACGCCATCTTCGACTCCATTGTGGACGGCAAGCACGACACGAACGCCGACCTGGCGGCGCTCGGGCTGCCGCAGTCGTTCGCGAAGTACATCGGCACCGGGTGGTGGAGCCCCGGCGCCGCGTGGACCGACCCGCTCTACCCGCAGTACCGCGACAAGATCAGCCGCCGCAACGTGCTCGCGTACTACGAGTCGCACCCCGTGCGCGTCGCGCAGATCCTGCAGCAAGGCGGCGTGAACACGCTCACCGCGCGTCCGGACAACCTCGGCAGCTTCGGTGAGCTCTCCGGACAGCCGCGGCTGTCGAAGGAGTACCGCGTGCCGGTGTTCTCCGGGCTCGCCGCGCTGGCCGCGCCCGCGGGGCTGTTCGTGCTGATTCCCCTGTGGCTGCTGATGATCTGGGCGGCGGTGCGCGCTTTCCGGCGCGGGCGGCGCGAGTACGGCCTCGTGGTGCTGATGCTGACGTTCTTCGCCGTCGGGCAGCTCGGGCTGTCCGCGCTCGGTGAAGGCGTGGAAGGTGTGAAGCACCAGCTGCTCACGCTGTTCCCGACCGTGCTGGCGCTCGCGTTCGCGATCCTCAGCCTGCTGCCGCGCGCCGAAGAGCCGCCGAAGCCGCAGATGGAGCGCGAAGACGACGAACCGCTGACCGAGGAGATCGCGGCCGTCGTCTGAGGCGGCCGGCCGGGCTCAGCCGGACTGCGCGGCCAGGCGCTCCTCGCGGTCGGCAGTCGCCAGGGCGTCCAGGACGCCGTCGAGGTCGCCGTCGAGGACCTGGTCGAGGTTGTAGGCCTTGTAGTTCACCCGGTGGTCCGAGATGCGGTTCTCGGGGAAGTTGTACGTGCGCACGCGCTCGGAGCGGTCGACGGTGCGGACCTGCGAGCGGCGGGCGTCCGAGGCCTTCGCGGCGGCCTCTTCCTCGGCGATGGCCTGCAGGCGGGCCTGCAGCACCTGCAGCGCGCGGGCGCGGTTCTGGATCTGGGACTTCTCGTTCTGGCACGAGACGACGATGCCGGTCGGCAGGTGCGTGATGCGCACGGCCGAGTCGGTGGTGTTCACGCTCTGGCCGCCGGGGCCCGACGAGCGGAAGACGTCGATGCGCAGGTCGTTCGGGTCGATTTCGACCTCGACCTCTTCGGGCTCGGGGTAGATCAGCACGCCGGCGGCGGACGTGTGGATGCGGCCCTGCGACTCGGTCGCCGGCACGCGCTGCACGCGGTGCACACCGCCCTCGAACTTCAGGCGCGACCAGACGCCGTCCACGTCGGCCGTCTTGCTCTTGATCGACAGCGTGACGTCCTTGAAGCCGCCCAGGTCGGAGTCGGTGGAGTCGAGGACCTCGGCCTTCCAGCCGTGGCGCTCGGCGTAGCGCAGGTACATGCGCAGCAGGTCGCCCGCGAACAGGGCGGACTCCTCGCCGCCTTCGCCGGACTTGACCTCCATGACCACGTCGGAGCCGTCGTACGGGTCGCGCGGCAGCAGCAGCTCCGTGAGGCGGGACTCGAGGTCGGGGATCTTCGCGGCCAGCTCGTCGGCCTCCTCCGCGAACGCCGCGTCCTCGGCCGCCAGCTCCCTGGCCGCGGCGAGGTCGTCGCGCGTCTGGTCGAGCTCCCGCACTGCGCGCACGACGGGGCTCAGCTCCGCGTAGCGGCGGCCCAGCTTGCGGGCCTTGGCCTGGTCGGCGTGCACGGCCGGGTCCGCCAGCTGCTCTTCCAGCTGGGCGTGCTCCGCGAGCAACCCCTTGAGCGAAGTCGAATCCACTTCCGCGCCTTCTTCCCGGCCTAGTACCACCAACGACAGAATTTCACCGACGGACAGCAAACGGCGCCCACTCGCACGTGCGAGTGGGCGCCGTGGGCGAAGCTACTTGGCGTCGTTCTTCTGCCGCTTGCCGTAGCGCTTCTCGAAGCGCGCAACCCGGCCACCGGTGTCCATGATCTTCTGCTTGCCGGTGTAGAACGGGTGGCAGTTCGAGCAGATCTCGACGTGGATCGCGCCCGAGTCCTTGGTGCTGCGGGTGGTGAAGCTGTTCCCGCAGTTACAGGTGACCTGAGTCGTCACGTACTCAGGGTGAATACCGCTCTTCATGGTGTCCTCTCTCGTTGGCCCCGGGTCCCCAGGATCGGGGTGAACCGGTGCCGGACTTCAGCGGGTCATTGTGCCAGACAGGCTGACGGTGAGTTCAACCAACCCTCCTGGCCTGGTATTCCTCGGCTCCGGCGCCGTCGGCCCCCAACGCCGTGAAGGGCACCTTCCGGGAACGGATTCGCGGAAGGTGCCCTTCACGGACGGTGAAGCGGTGGAGCTCAGTCCTCGTCGTTCGCGCCGAGGGCCGTCTTCGAGACCTGCATGAGGAACTCGATGTTGGTCTTCGTCTTGCGCAGGCGCGAGATCAGCAGGTCGATGGCCTGCTGCGAGTCCAGCGCGTGGAGCACGCGGTGCAGCTTGTGCGTGACGGCGAGCTCGTCCGGCGAGAGCAGCAGCTCTTCCTTGCGGGTGCCGGACGGGTTGACGTCGACCGCCGGGAACACGCGGCGCTCGGAGATCTTGCGGTCGAGCTTGAGCTCCGCGTTGCCGGTGCCCTTGAACTCTTCGAAGATCACCGTGTCCATCGTGGAGCCCGTCTCCACCATCGCCGTGGCGAAGATGGTGAGCGAGCCGCCGTTCTCGATGTTGCGCGCGGCACCCAGGAAACGCTTCGGCGGGTACAGCGCGGTCGAGTCGACACCACCGGACAGGATCCGGCCCGACGCGGGAGCGGCCAGGTTGTAGGCGCGGCCGAGGCGGGTGATCGAGTCGAGCAGCACCACCACGTCGTGGCCCATCTCGACCAGGCGCTTGGCGCGCTCGATCGAGAGCTCCGCGACCGAGGTGTGGTCGGCCGGCGGGCGGTCGAAGGTCGAGGCGATGACCTCGCCCTTCACGGACCGCTGCATGTCCGTGACCTCTTCCGGCCGCTCGTCGACCAGCACGACCATGAGGTGGCACTCGGGGTTGTTCGTGGTGATCGCGTTGGCGATGTCCTGCATGATCGTGGTCTTACCGGCCTTCGGCGGCGACACGATCAGGGCACGCTGCCCCTTGCCGACCGGCATGATCAGGTCGATCACGCGGGTGGTGAGCTTGTGCGACTCGGTCTCGAGGCGCAGGCGCTCGTTCGGGTAGAGCGGCGTCAGCTTGGTGAAGTCGGGGCGGCGCTTGGCCTCGTCCGGCTCCAGGCCGTTGATCGAGTCGACGCGCACCAGCGGGTTGAACTTCTGCCGCTGCTGCTCGCCGTCCCGCGGCTGGCGGACGACACCGGTGATGGCGTCACCGCGGCGCAGGCCGTACTTGCGGACCAGCGAGAGCGACACGTACACGTCGTTCGGCCCGGCGAGGTAGCCCGAGGTGCGCACGAACGCGTAGTTGTCGAGCACGTCCAGGATGCCGGCGACCGGCAGCAGGACGTCGTCCTCGCGGATCTCGGTGTCCGGCGAACCGCCTTCGGCGCGCCCGCCCCCGCTCCCCCGGCGACGGCGGTCGCGGAAGCGACGGCCGCGACGGCCGCCCTCTTCGTCGTCCTCCGGGCCCTGCGAACGG
Organism: Amycolatopsis sp. NPDC047767; assembly: GCF_040704195.1. Lineage (NCBI taxonomy): Bacteria > Bacillati > Actinomycetota > Actinomycetes > Pseudonocardiales > Pseudonocardiaceae > Amycolatopsis > Amycolatopsis sp. NPDC047767. The sequence goes on along the minus strand of NZ_JBEYSJ010000040.1, from coordinate 17,981 downwards.
TTGTCCTGCTGGCCGCGGTTGCCACCGTCCTGCTGGTTGTTGCGCTGGCGGTTGTCGCGGTTGTCCCGGTTGTCCGAGCCACCGCGGTTGTTGTCGCGGCCACCCTGACGCTCGGCGCGGTCACCACGGTCGGCACGGTCGCCCCGCTGCTCGCGGTCGCCCCGCTGGCCACCGTCACGCTGCTGGCCGCCGTCACGCTGCTCGCGCGGCTCACGCTGGCCGTCGGGCGCGCCCGCGGCCCGGTTCGAGCCGCGGCGGCGACGGCTGCGGCCGCCTTCCTCCTGCTGCCCGTCGGAGTTCTGCTGGCCGCCATGGTCATTCTGCGCGGGCTTCTCGGCCGGCGCCTCGGCCACGGGAGCCGAACCGTTGGTCTCGGCCTGCGGAGCCGGCGCCGCCTCGGCAGCCGGGGTCTCCTCGCGCTTCTTCTCGGCCCGGGCCGGCTCTTCGGTCTTCGCGGCCTTCGAGGCCTTGGGAGCCGGAGCGTCGCCGACGCCGTCGAGCGGGAGAGTCTCCGCCGTGGCGGTGCGCTTCTTGGTCTTGCCCTGCCGCTCGCGGATCGCGGCGATCAGGTCACCCTTGCGCATCCCCGTGGTCTCGCCCACACCCAGTTCGCCCGCCAGCTGGCGGAGCTCGGCGATGACCATCCCCGACAGGCCCCCGGTGCGGCGCTTCGGAGCGGCCGCGGCCCCATTCGTCTCAGCGGCCGCGGCGGGGGTCTCCACGTCGCCGCTCAACAGATCGGTGTTGCTCACACATGTCCTTCCTGACCGATCCACGCCTCCAGGTGGATCAGCGGACTGCCGCCGATCGCGTCTGATCGCGAAACGGCATTTGCTTCCGATGCGGGCGAGTCGCGCCTAGCCGTGCGGAACACAGCGAGAGCGTCGCCAGCACAGGGGTGTTTGCCTCCCCCAAACGGAGGAAACGGAATTCGGCACCGCGCCGAAACCGGAAACCCGCCTGCGTCCCTCCGCGTCCCGCTTGCCAGGCGGAGCGGATCTGGCGGATCGACGAAGGATGCGGACCGGAGGCTCGCGAGGAGCGAACAGGACCGGCATCGGGTGCGGAAACGCACGGTGATCGAACGCCCCCGAGGGTAGACCGCCCTGTGGGCGGGTGCAACAACCACCCCCCGCGTGGCGCACGTTCCGCCCGCCACGTGACCGGGCTTTACTGAGCCGCAACCTGAACACCCGTCAGGTCCACGCCCAGCTCGGCGACGTCGAAACCCTCAACGTCGCATTCCGGCGGCAATATTCCCGTCGTGGTGAGAGCGAGCACCGTGGGACCGGCACCGGAGATCGTCGCCGCCACCCCGTGCGCACGGAGCGTGCGCACCAATTCGGAGCTCGCGGGGTACGCGCCGGCCCGGTATTCCTGGTGCAGCCGGTCTTCCGTGGCGGCCAGCAGCAGCTCGGGCCTGGTCGTCATGGCGAGCACCGAAAGCGCGGTGCGGCCTGCGCTGTGCGCCGCGTCGGCGTGCGGAACGTGCTGCGGCAGCAGGCCGCGCGTGGCGTCCGTGGACGACTTCAGCGCGGGGATCGCCACCACCGGGCGGATCTCGGTGCTGGGCTCCACGCGTTCGGCGTGGAAGCGCCCGTTTTCACTCCACGCCACCACGAGCCCGCCGAGCAGGCTGGCGGCCGCGTTGTCCGCGTGGCCCTCGAACTCGGCCGCGAGTTGCAAGGCGTCGTCGTCGAGCGGAACGCCCGCCAGCGCGTAACCCAGCGCGACGCCGGACACCACGGCGGCCGCGGAGGAACCGAGCCCGCGCGCGTGCGGGATCTTGTTGAAGCAGCGCAGGTGCAGGCCCGGCGGGCGCACGTCGAAGTGCGCGCACGCGCGGCGGATCGCCCGCACCACGAGGTGCGTCTCGTCGGTGGGGACGTCGGCGACGCCGCCGGCGCCGGCGTCGACCACCTCGATCTTGAGGCCGTCCTCGGTGACCTGCAGCTCGACGACGTCGTGCCACGCCAGGGCCAGTCCCAGCGCGTCGAATCCCGGGCCGAGGTTGGCCGTCGAACCCGGCACCACGGCCCGGAACGACGCGCCCACCGGCAGGCCCGAGGATCCCGTCATCGCAGGTCCAGTGCGGCGGCGACCGCCGTGGGGTCGACGGCGAGCGGCTCGACCTCGACGTTGCCCTCGAGCGCGGTCGCGGGGTCCTTGAGGCCGTGGCCGGTGACCGTGCACACGACCGTGCTGCCCTTCGGCAGCCGGCCGTCGGCGGCGGTGGCGAGCAGGCCGGCGACGCTCGTGGCCGACGCGGGCTCCACGAACACGCCCTCACGCTGAGCCAGCAGGCGGTAGGCCTCGAGGATCTTCGCGTCGGTGATCGCCTCGAACAGGCCGTCCGACTCGTCCTTCGCCTTCACCGCACTGGCCCACGAAGCGGGGCTGCCGATGCGGATCGCCGTGGCGATGGTGTCGGGATCGGACACGGGCTCACCCAGCACGAGCGGCGCGGCGCCGGCCGCCTGGAAGCCGAACATCCGCGGGGTGTTCTTCACCACACCGTCTTCGGCGTACTCCGAATACCCGGCCCAGTACGCGGTGATATTGCCCGCGTTGCCCACCGGCAGGCAGTGGATGTCGGGCGCCTGGCCGAGCGCGTCGCAGATCTCGAACGCGGCGGTCTTCTGGCCCGCGATGCGCACCGGGTTCACGGAGTTCACCAGCGTCACCGGGTAGTCGGCCGCGGTCTTGCGCGCGAGCTCGAGGCAGTCGTCGAAGTTGCCGTCGACCTGCAGGATGCGCGCGCCGTGCAGCACGGCCTGCGCGAGCTTGCCCATCGCGATCTTGCCCTGCGGCACGAGAACCGCGCAGGTGAGACCGGCGCGCGCGGCGTAGGCCGCCGCCGACGCCGACGTGTTGCCCGTCGACGCGCAGATCACGGCCTTGAGCCCGCTCGCCAGCGCGTGGGTGATGGCCACGGTCATGCCGCGGTCCTTGAACGAGCCCGTGGGGTTCGCGCCCTCCACCTTGAGGTACACCGTGCAGCCCGTGAGCTCCGACAGGTGCGCGGCGGGCAGCAGCGGGGTGTTGCCCTCGCCGAGCGTCACCACCTGCGCGCCGTCCGGCACGGGGACGCGGTCGCGGTACGCCTCGATGATCCCGGGCCACGCACTCATTGGTCTTCGCCTTCCACACGCATCACGCTGACGACTTGGTGCACCACATCGAGCTTCGCGATTTCGTCCACAGTGGACTGCAGCGCCGCGTCTGGCGCCAGGTGGGTGACCACCACGAGGCTCGCCGTGTCGTTGGCGTCGCGCTGGCGCACGGCGGCGATGCTCACGCCGTGGCCCGCGAACGCTTGAGCCACCTGGGCAAGCACGCCCGCGCGGTCGGCGACGTCGAGGCTCACGTGGTAGCGCGTGGGTGTCTGGCCCATCGGGCGCACGGGCAGCGCGGCGTGCGCGGACTCGCGCGGGCCGCGGCCGCCGACCACGCGGTTGCGGGCCACGGCGACGAGGTCGCCCAGCACCGCGCTCGCCGTGGGGGCTCCGCCGGCACCCTGGCCGTAGAACATCAGCTGGCCCGCCGCGTCGGCTTCCACGTACACGGCGTTGAACGCTCCGCTGACACCCGCGAGCTGGTGGCTGCGCGGGATCATCACCGGGTGCACGCGCGCCGAGACGGACTCGGCGCCGTCGTCGGCCGTCACGCGCTCGCAGATGGCCAGCAGCTTCACCGTGCGGCCCAGCACGCGCGCGGCGACCAGGTCGGCCGCCGTGACGTCGGCGATGCCCTCGCGGTGCACGTCCTTCGCCGTGACGCGCGTGTGGAACGCGAGCGAGGCGAGGATCGCGGCCTTGGACGCGGCGTCGTAGCCGTCGACGTCGGCGGTCGGGTCGGCCTCGGCGTACCCGAGGCGGCCGGCCTCGTCGAGCGTCTCGGCGTAGCCCGCGCCCGTGGTGTCCATGGCGGAGAGGATGTAGTTGGTGGTGCCGTTGACGATGCCCATCACACGCGTGATGCGGTCGCCGGCCAGCGATTCGCGCAGCGGGCGCAGCAGCGGGATGGCGCCGGCCACGGCGGCCTCGAAGTACAGGTCGACACCCGCGGCGTCGGCGGCCTCGAACAGGTCGGCCGAGTGCTCGGCGAGCAGCGCCTTGTTGGCCGTGACCACGGCCTTGCCGGCGCCCAGCGCCGCGAGCAGCCAGCCGCGCACCGGCTCGATGCCGCCGACCAGCTCCACGATCACGTCGACGTCTTCGCGCACGACGAGCGCGGCCGCGTCGTCGGTCACCAGCTCCTGCGGCAGCTCGGGGTGCTTGTCGGGGCGGCGCACGGCGATGCCCGCGAGCTCCACCGCGGCCCCGGCGCGCGCCGCCAGCTCGTCCGCCTGCTCGGTGAGCAGCCGGACGACCTCGCTGCCGACCGTGCCGCAGCCGAGGAGGGCGACCCTGATGGCCCGTCGGTCCGATGGAGACACGCCTTTCGGAGACACGCCTTTCGGAGACACTGTGGACACTTCTCAAACCTCCAGGCGCAGCATGTCGTCCGTCGTCTCCCGCCGCAGCAGCACGCGGGCGCTGCCGTTGCGCACGGCCACCACCGCCGGGCGCGGCTGCCGGTTGTACCCGCTCGCCATCGAGTAGCAGTAGGCACCGGTCGCCGCGACGGCCAGCAGGTCGCCGGGAGCAAGAGTGTCGGGTAGCCAGCAGTCTCGGACGACGATGTCGCCGGATTCACAGTGTTTTCCCACGACTCGGGACAGAGTGGCGAGAACGGGCTCCTCGCCTTCGCTCGCGGAGCGCGAAACGACCCGGCAGTCGTAGACCGCGTCGTAGAGCGCCGTGCGGATGTTGTCGCTCATGCCGCCGTCGACGCTCACGTAGCGGCGGGTGCTGTTGTCACCCAGCGCGACGTCCTTGATGGTGCCGACCTCGTACAGCGTGATGGTGCCCGGGCCGGCGATCGCGCGGCCCGGCTCGCCCGCGATGCGCGGAATGGGCAGGTCGGCGTACGCGCACTCCTTGCGCACGATCTCGCGGATCTGCGTGATCATCTGCGCGGGCGGCGGCGGGTTGTCCTTCTCGGTGTAGGCGATGCCGAAGCCACCGCCGAGGTCCACGAGGTTGAGCTGCTCCAGCAGCTCGCGGCCGTGCTCCTTGGCCAGGTCGGCGAGCAGGCCGACCACGCGGCGCGCGGCGACCTCGAAGCCGTCGGCGTCGAAGATCTGCGAGCCGATGTGGCTGTGCAGGCCCACGAGCTTGAGCGACGGCGCGTTGAGCACGCGGCGCACGGCTTCGGCCGCGTCGCCGGAAGCCAGCGAGAAGCCGAACTTCTGGTCCTCGTGCGCGGTCGCGATGAACTCGTGCGTGTGGGCCTCGACGCCGACGGTCACGCGCACCAGCACCGCCTGCACGACCTCGCGGCGCGCGGCGATCTCGGCCAGGCGGGCGATCTCGTAGTACGAGTCGACGACCACGGTGCCGACGCCGGCCTCGACCGCCGCGTCGAGCTCCGCGAGCGACTTGTTGTTGCCGTGGAAGGTGATCCGCTCGGCCGGGAAGTTCGCGCGCTGCGCCACGGCGAGCTCGCCGCCGCTGCACACGTCGAGGCTCAGGCCCTGCTCGGCCACCCAGCGGGCGATCTCGATGGACAGGAACGCCTTCGACGCGTAGTGCACCAGCGCCGGGTCGTCGAACGCCTCGGCGTAGTCGGCGCACCGGGACTTGAAGTCGGCCTCGTCGACCACGAACAGCGGCGTGCCGTAGGTCTCGGCGAGGTCGCGCACGTCCATGCCGGCGATGCGCACGATGCCGTCGCCGGCGCGATAAGTGTTGCGCGGCCACACTTTCGCGGGCAGCTTGTCGAGCTCTTCGGCGCTCGCGGGCGGGAACCCGGAGGCGTCGGCATGGGGGTAGACGTCGGCGTGGCGGGGGCCCGCGGGGTGCGCCATTTCTTACATCCGTTCCGGAGCTGAGACACCGAGCAAGGACAGGCCGTTCGCCAGCACCTGGCGGGCGGCCTCGCACAGGGCGAGCCGGGCGAACGTGAGAGGGGTGGCCTCTTCGTCGCCCTGCGGCAGCACGCGGCCCACCGTGTAGAACTTGTGGTACGCGCCGGCCAGCTCCTCGAGGTAGCGGGCGATGCGGTGCGGTTCCCGCATCTCGGCGGCGCGGCGGACGGTGGCGGGGAACTCGCCGATGGTGCGGATCAGGTCGCCCTCGGCGGGCAGGGTCAGGAGTCCGAAATCGACCTCCGCCGCGTCCTTTTCGGACTTCAGCCCGAGGTCGGCGGCGTTGCGCTGCAAGGAAGCCAGCCGGGCGTGCGCGTACTGCACGTAGTAGACCGGGTTGTCGTTGCTGTGCTTGCGCAGCAGATCGAGGTCGACGTCCAAAGTGGAGTCTACGGAGTAGCGGATGAGCTCGTAGCGCGCCGGGTCGACGCCCACCGCCTCCACGAGGTCCTCCATCGTGATCACGGTGCCCGCGCGCTTGGACATGCGCACCGGCTTGCCGTCGCTCACGAGGTTCACCATCTGGCCGATGAGGACCTCGACGGTGTCCGGGTCGTCGCCGAACGCGGCCGCGGCGGCCTTGAGGCGCGCGATGTAGCCGTGGTGGTCGGCGCCGAGCATGTAGATGCACAGGTCGAAGCCGCGGTTGCGCTTGTCCTTGAAGTAGGCGAGGTCGCCGGCGATGTAGGCCGGGTTGCCGTCCTTCTTGATGACGACGCGGTCCTTGTCGTCGCCGTATTCGCTGGACTTGAGCCACCAGGCGCCGTCGGCGAAGTAGAGGTTGCCGGAGTCCTTGAGCTGCTGCACGGCGGCGTCGACGGCGCCCGACTCGTGCAGCGAGTTCTCGTGGAAATACACGTCGAAGTCGGTGCCGAACTCGTGCAGGCTCTGGCGGATCTCGGTGAACATGAGCTCGATGCCGACGCGGCGGAACGTCTCGTGCCGCTCGGCCTCGGGCTGGGACAGCGCGCTGGGCTCCTGCTTGAGGACCTCGGCGGCGATGTCGTTGATGTAGCCGCCGGCGTAGCCGTCCTCGGGAGCGGGCTCGCCCTTGGCGGCGGCGATCAGGGACCGCACGAACCGGTCGATCTGGGCGCCGGCGTCGTTGAAGTAGTACTCGCGCGTGACGTCGCCGCCCTGCGCGGCCAGCACCCGGCCCAGCGCGTCGCCGACCGCGGCCCAGCGCGTGCCGCCGAGGTGGATCGGGCCGGTCGGGTTGGCCGAGACGAACTCGAGGTTGATCTTGCGGCCGGTGAGCGCGTCGCCGCGGCCGTAGGCCTCCCCCGCGGCGAGCACCTGGCGCACGACCTCGCCCTGCGCGTCGGCGGCGAGGCGGAAGTTGAGGAACCCCGGGCCGGCGACCTCGGCCGCGGCCACGCCGTCGGCGGCCGCCACGACCTCGGCCAGCGCCTCGGCGAACTCCCGAGTCTGGAGACCGGCCTTCTTGGCCACCTGGAGCGCGAGGTTCGTCGCGTAGTCGCCGTGGTCGGGGTTGCGCGGGCGTTCGATGGTCACCTGCTCCGGCAGCACGGCGGCGTCGACGCCTCGGGCGTCGAGCACCTGCACGGCGGAGGCGCGGACCAGGTCGGCGAGAGCGGCGGGAGTCACTCGCCGAATTCTAGGTGTGCCCAGGTCGGACGCTTACGCCGGTCCGACCTGCAGTTGTCGCACGTCACCCGGGAGTGATCGTGAGAGGTGTTCACGGTGATCAGACGTCCGGTCTCTACACTGGCCGACGGGCAGGGTCCGTCCGGATCCCTCCATCATCTCACGAGGAGATCGCGGCAAACCATGGCGAAAGGGACAACCAGTAAGAAGGGGACGTCCGCCGGCGGCTCGCGCGGCAAGTCCGCGAACGCGGTGAAGGCCGCGCGCGGCAAGTCCGTCGTCAGCAAGAAGGGCACTCCGTGGGGCACCATCGTCGGTGTCGTCGTGGTGGTGGCCCTCCTGGCCAGCGTCGTCACCTACTACATGGTGAAATCCGCTCCGCAGCGCGACCAGAAGTCCCGCGAGGAGGCGGCCGCGTCGTTCGCGCCGACGGCCAGTGACCCCGACCCGTCCAAGAAGATCCCGGGCGTGATCACCGCGACCTACACCGGTTCGGTGCACGTGCTGCCCACCGAGCGAGTGGCGTACGACCACAGCCCGCCCTTCGGCGGCCCGCACGACGGCAACTGGGCGGCCTGCAACGGCGTCGTCTACCCGACCGCGGTGCGCACCGAGAACATGGTCCACACGCTGGAGCACGGCGCCATCTGGATCGCCTACAACCCGGACCTCGTCAAGGGTGACCAGGTGGACCTGCTGGCCGCGCGCGTCAAGGGCAAGACCTACATCTCGATGTCGCCCTACCCCGGCCTGGACAAGCCGATCTCGCTGCAGTCGTGGGGCCACCAGCTCAAGCTGGACAAGGCCGACGACCCGCGCATCGACGAGTTCATCGCCGCGCTGCGGACGAACCCGAACGGCGTGTACCCCGAGATCGGCGCCTCGTGCGACGCGCTCGGCCCGGGTCAGTTCGACCCGAGCAACCCGCCGCCGTTCGACCCGAGCAAGCCCGGCCCCGACGCGAAGCCGATGAACTACGGCGGCAGCTCCGGCGCCGTGCCCGAGGGCGGCATGCAGCAGGGCGCCCCGGGCCAGCCCAGCGCGCCCGTCTCGGCGCCGTCGGCCCCGGCGGGACAGTGATCTCACGGTGAGCACCGAAGCCGACCTCGAACCGGACGTCGACGAGCCCGGCGAGCGCCCCGCGTGGTCGCGCTGGGTCGTCATCGGCGGGTCGATGCTCGCCGTGCTGCTCATCGGCGCGGCGATCGGCGTGTTCGCCGCGCGGCTCACCGACGGCAGTGACGCCGCGCCGGCGACCCCCGGCGCGGGTTCGGTCGAGGTCGGCTTCGCCCAGGACATGTCGACGCACCACCTGCAGGCCGTGACCATGGCCAACTGGGCCCGTGACCACAGCACGGACCCGGAGGTGCGGCAGCTCGCGTTCGACATCGAGTCGTCGCAGACCGAGCAGGTCGGGCGCATGAAGGGCTGGCTCATGCTGTGGGACCAGCCCGAGCAGGCGCCCGGCGCGTACATGACGTGGATGACCGAGCCGATGGGCCACGCGGGCATGCAGATGCCCACCAGCTCACCGGCCAACGGCGCCCCGATGCCCGGCATGGCCACCGACGCGGAGATCGCCAAGCTGCGCTCGCTGACCGGCCGCGCGATGGACGTCGACTTCCTCCAGCTCATGCTGCGCCACCACCAGGGCGGCACGGCGATGGCGGAGTACGCGCAGGACCACACGAGCATGCCGGCGGTGAAGGCGTTGTGCCGCAGCATCCTCGTGTCGCAGGGCGCGGAGATCAACCAGATGAAGCTGATGTTGCGGGCGCGCGGGGCGGCTCCGCTTCCGGCGTCCTGAGTTTCTTGCCGGGGGCCGCTCTCGTGTGTCGGGAGCGGCCCCTCTTCTCTTTCCGGTTCCAGTCTATTTGCGGTTCCAGTCGGCGAACCGGATGCGCGGGATCTCCTTGACGTCGCCGACGGTGCCCCACTCGTCGCCGCCGAGGCGCGCCAGGGGCCGCAGCCGCCCGATCACGGGGTGGTCGCCGTCGAGCACCTCCTCGGCCACCGCGACGTGCACGACCCGGCCGAACACCACCGTCGACGTGCCGAACCCGACCGTGCTGTGCAGCTCGCACTCGAACGCCACCGGCGACTGCGCCACCCGCGGCGGCTTCACCTTCGTGCTCGGCTCGCGCGTGAGCCCCGCGGCGTCGAACTCGCTGTGGTCGGGCGGGAAGTCGGTGCCCGTGTCGTTGATCTTCTCGAACAGCTGCTCCGGCGCGAGGTTCACCACGAACTGCCCGGTGGCCTCGACGTTGCGCAACGTGTCCTTCCGCCCCACCGACGTGAACTGCAGCACCGGCGGCGCGGCCGAGGCCACTGTGAAAAACGAGTGCGGCGCCAGGTTGTCCACCCTGCCCGACGTACTCGACACCCACGCGATCGGCCGCGGCACCACGGTGGCGGTCAGCAGCCGGTAGAAGGCGAACGGGGCGACGTCGGCGGGATCGAAGTCCTTGCGCATGGCTCTTGGTCTACCAGGTGGCCGCGGTGGCCGAGGTCCGCACCTCGGCCACCGCGCCCCGGCTGCTGCTCAAAAGGCGGCGTCAGGACTGCTTGCCCACGACGTTCCACTCGCCCGGTTCGGCCAGGGCGAGCACGTGGGCCAGGCCGGCGTCGTCGAACGCCGGCTTGAAGGTGTCGATGCCTTCGGAGAAGTGGGCCCAGCCCTGGATGTGGGCGGGCAGGACGGTCTTGGCGCCGAGCACCGCGGCGACGGCGGCGGCGCGTTCGGAGGTGAGCGTGAGGGGGCGGCCGTCGAACTTCGCGGCGACGCGGGCGGCTCCGGCGAAGAGGACGGCGACGTCGATGGGCCCCGCCTTGTCGGCGATCTCGGCTGCCACGCGGACGGACGCGTTGTCGCCGCTGATGTACACCGTCGGCAGGTCGGTGCCGGACAGCACGAAGCCGATCACCTGGGAGTTGATGTAGCCGGTGTCGTCGCGGTCGCCGTCGGCGGGGCCGTGTTCGGCCGGAACGGCCTGCACGGTCAGGTCGCCGCCGCCGTCGCCGCGGGGGAGGGTGATGGTGTCCCAGGCTTCGAGGCCACGGGTGTTGGCTCCCAGCAGCTTCGCGGAGTTGGCGCCGGTCAGGACCGTTTTGGCGGCGAGGGCGTATTCCTTGCCCTTGACGTCCAGGTTGTCGAGGTGGGCGGCGTGGCTCACGAGCACGACGTCGACGTCGCCGAGCCCGGCCTCGTCGACGGCCGGGCCCTCGAGCTTGGTCAGGTAGGCGTGCGGGCCCGGCTCGTCGAACGTCGGGTCCACCACGAACCGCAGGCCCGCGATGTCGACGACGGTGGTCGGCCCCCCGATCACGCCGATCCCGAACTCCTGCCGCTGCGAACTGATGCGCTCACTCACGAGCATTCCCCTTGGTGGTCTGTTCCGCAGGCGCGCTCATGCCCGTCTGCTTATCCTTTGCGCCGCTTGAAGATTGCCCCGAACCGCGGGTACCGGCCACCGGTGACCGGGTCAGATCCCGTCGGATTCGGCTCAACTCCACGCGGCGCGTTCGCCCGTCCCGGGTGAAACCCGGCTACCAGGACAGTTCCTGGCACCGGCGCGCGCACTGCGGTCCTTCGACCTGCAACGTCGCGTGGTTGATTGAGTACCGGGCCGCCAGCAGGTCCTGAGCCTTGGTGAGCACGGTGGACTGCTCGGCCTCCTCGTTCATCGTGAGGTGCGCCGACGCGACCTCCATGCCCGAGGTGAGCGTCCAGACGTGGAGATCATGGACGTCGGAGACGCCCGGCAGTGCCGCGAGCTCCGTGCTGATCGCGCCGACGTCGACGGTGTTCGGGGCGTGCTGGAAGAGGATGCGCAGCGCGCGGCGGGCCAGCGTCCACGTGCGGGGCAGCACGAACAGGCCGATGGCGACACCGATGATCGGGTCGGCGTAGCGCCAGCCCGTGGTCAGGGTGATCGCGCCGCTGATCAGCACACCGACGGAGCCGATCAGGTCGGCGAGCACCTCGAGGTACGCGCCGCGGACGTTGAGGCTTTCGCGCGCGCCCGAGCGCAGCACGAAGAACGACACGATGTTGGCGACCAGGCCCGCGCCGGCGGCCAGCAGCACCGGCAGGCCGGCCACCTCGGGCGGGTCGGTGATGCGGCCGATGGCCTCCACCAGCACGTACCCGGCGACGCCGAACAGCAGCACCGCGTTGCCCAGCGCGGCCAGCACCTCGGCGCGGTACATGCCGAACGTGCGGCTGAGCGTCGGCCCGCTGCGGCGCGCCAGGACGATCGCGGTGAGCGCCATGCCGACGCCCAGGACGTCGGTGAACATGTGGGCGGCGTCGGAGATCAGGGCCAGCGAGCCCGTGGTGAAGCCCACCACGAACTCCAGCACCATGAAGCCCGCGCCGATGACGAGGGCGATCAGCAACGCGCGCAGGTAGCGGCCGGAAGCGCTCGCCGGGGCGGCGGTGTGCCCATGGCCGTGTCCGTGGCCCATGCCGTCGCCTCCCCTCGTTTCCACAGGTCACCGCAGGTGCAGAGCCTGTTTCGAGGCTCCTTTCGCAATATATAGTCGCATGCGCATATGTGCAATACAGGCAAGCCTAAGTTCACTGTAATCGGGCACACAGGCGGATACCCATCCCCCGGATGAGCACTCTCGCCTGGTGGGAAACCGGCGGTATCAGCGCACGAGACGGAAGAACCCGCGCACCTGCTCGACGAGCGACTCCGGCTCCTCCATCGCCGCGAAGTGACCGCCGTGCGGCAGCTCCTCGAACCAGCGCAGGTCGGTGAACCGCAACTCGGCCTCGCGGCGCGAGGGCCGCGTGATCTCCTTGGGGTACAACGAAATCCCGGACGGCGCGGTGATCTTGCCCCGGAACCCGGTGCCGAAGCTCTCCCAGTACAGCCGCGCCGACGACGTGGCCGAGGCCGTGAACCAGTACACGGAGATCGCGTCGAGGATCTGGCGGCGGGTCAGCGCGTCTTCCGGGTGGCCGTTGTTGTCGGTCCAGGCCCAGAACTTCTCGGCGATCCAGGCGGCCTGGCCGGCGGGCGAGTCGGTGAGGCCGTAGCCGAGCGTCTGCGGGCGCGTGGACTGCTGGCCGGAGTACCCGCGGCCGGTGCGGCCGAACTCCTGCGCCGCGGCGAGCGCGGCCTGCTCCTCGGGCGTCGGGTCGTCGAACTGCCCCAGCGGCGCGGCCGCCATGTTCACGTGGACGCCCGCCACCCGCTCCGGCGCGACCTCGCCGAGCGCGCCGGTCACGGCCGAGCCCCAGTCGCCGCCCTGCGCGCCGTAGCGCTCGTAGCCCAGCGAGACCATCAGGCTGTCCCAGGCCCGCGCCGTGCGCTCCACACCCCACCCGGCCTTCGCCGGCTTGTCGCTCCACCCGTACCCGGGCAACGACGGCGCGACCACGTGGAACGCGTCCGCCGGGTCTCCCCCGTGGGCGCGCGGATCGGTGAGCGGGCCCAGCACGTCGAGGAACTCGAGCACCGAGCCGGGCCACCCGTGCGTGATCACCAGCGGGAACGCGTCGGGCTCGGGCGAGCGGGCGTGCACGAAGTGGATGCCGAGCCCGTCGACGGTGTCGCGGAACTGCGGGAACGCGTTGAGCCGGTCGGCGAAGCCGAAGTCGTAGTCCTCGGCCCAGGTGCGGCACAGCTCCTGCGCGTAGGCCAGCGGCAGGCCCTGGGACCAGTCGGCCACCGTCTCGGCCTCGGGCCACCGCGTGCGCCGCAACCGTTCCCGCAGGTCCGCGATGTCGGCCTCGGTCACGTGGGCCTCGAACGGTTCCGCTGCCACCCCTGCTCCCTCCGTCGGCAAGATCAACGCTAGCAGTGTCGGCCCCGAAGGTGACCCCCTGCGGAACACCGGGCGAACCGGGGTGCGCTAAGCTGACGTGGTCGCGCAGCGATGCGCCCTTGTAGCTCAGGGGATAGAGCACTGCCCTCCGGAGGCAGGTGTCGCAGGTTCGAATCCTGCCAAGGGCACGCAGGTCAGACCCTCCCACGGACCATCGTGAGGAGGCGACGTGGAACCGTTTGTGGAACGAACGGTTCTATTGTCATGTCCATGGCCCGATCATCTTCCACCACTGGCGCGATCAAGCGCCGTCAAAGGGGTGGTCTCTACCTACTGCCCAGTGGTGCTGTGCGCGCACGGGTCGCGAACGGCAAAGACCGCATCACCGGGAAGCGCCTGTACCTGGAGGAGACGATCCCGGCAGGCCCCGACGCCCTTGACGAGGGCGAAAAAGCCCTCCGTCGGCTCATCACCCAGGTCGACGAGAAGAAGGCCCCTCAGACGAGGGCGACCGTCAACCAGGTCATCGACGCCCACATGCCCTACGCGAAGGTGTCGGAGAGCACGCGGCGCACCCTTATCCGGTACGCCAACAAGCACATCCGTCCGCTGATCGGCGAAGAGCAAGCCGGCAAGGTCGACGCCGAACTGCTCGACCGGTACTACGCCGAACTCGCCCGATGCCGAGACCACTGCACGAAGCCCTTCACCGAGCACCGCACACAGCGCAAGCACACATGCGACGCTCGCTGCGGGCCGCACATCTGCAAGCCACTCGCCGACTGGAGCATTCGGAAGATCCACTTCTTCCTCTCCGCCGCCTTCGAGACCGTCCGCCGCTGGACGTGGGTGAGCATGAACCCGATCGACCTCGCGAGACCTCCGGCCGCGCCACAACCCGACCCGCAACCACCAACCCCCGAAGAAGCAGCGCTGCTCTTGAACGCGGCCTGGCAAGATGTGTTCTTCGGCACGCTGGTTTGGGTGGCGTTCACCACCAGTCCTCGCCGAGCGGAGCTGTGTGGCCTGCGGTGGAAGCACTTCGAACCGAAGCGGGCACGGCTGGCGTTCCACCGCAACATCGTCCAAGACGGTGCCGACATCTGGGAGAAGGACACCAAGACCGGGCAGAAGCGGCACATCGCGCTGGACGAGCAGACCAACGCATTGCTGATCGACTACCGCGATTACTGTGAAGAGCAGGCCAAAAAGCTCGGACTGAAGATCACGAGAGAGTCGTTCATCTTCTCCCTCACGACCGACGGAAGTCAGCCCTACCGCCCCGAGACGCTGACCCAGCGGTACAACCGGCTCGCGCAACGACTCGGTATCGAAACGACGTTCCGACGCGTCCGCCATTACTCGGCGACGGAACTCATCGTCGCGGGTGTCGACATCCGCACCGTCGCCGGCCGCCTCGGCCACTCAGGCGGCGGAACCACGACGCTCAAGGTTTACGCGGCCTGGGTCAGCGAAGCCGACCAGCGGGCGTCGAAGACGCTGCTGGAGCACGTTCCACCGCAGCCGCCGGCGCGGGTGTCCGCCACCGAGCGAGCCAAGACGGCGCCGAGCGCCCCGTACGAGGAGATCGCCGCCGCCATCCGACGTCGCATCCTCTCTGGGGAGATCGCGGACGGCTCCGTCGCACCGTCCATAAAGGAGGTCGCGGCGACGTTCAGCACGAGCATCGGCACGGCCCACCGCGCGGTCGGCTTGCTGCACACGTGGGGCCTCCTGAGCCCAGCGGGCCGAGGGATCAGGCCGACGGTCATCAACACCGGCGAGAACCTCAGCCCTGCCCAGGAGGGACCCGCGGAACCGCCGCTCGAAGAGGCAAGTAAGCCACGCGAACTCACTATGATCAACCTCACCCTCCTGCGCAACGGCGACCGGATCAGTTCCTTCTCCGCCCAAGCGGACCCCCATGACCCGTCCCAACTCAAGCGTCTGCTGATCGGCGCTGCCCGACGAAGAGGACACGAAGGAGGGACCTTCGACGACTACGAGCTCGAGATCCGCAACAGCGGCAGCCCTGAGCTCGTCAGCACCTTCGTCGTCCTGTAAGCGTTACGGCAAACGGGCAACACCCTTGACCATTGAAGAAAAGCAGCGACCACGACTAAAGACCGATCGCTGTCCCGTCCAGCATGCAGCGGAGGAACCAGGCGTGTCCGAGCCCTTGGACTTCGCGACCTACAACATGTGGAACAGCATCGCCCGGGCCGGGAGGGCGGCCGACGCACCCATCCTGGCTCGCAGCGCGCATTCGAACGTGTCGCGGTGGACGGAGCAATCCTCGTCGCAACCCGGCCGGGAAAGCGATGTTCGACTTGCCCGATCCTGGCCAAGCACCAGCCGCCCGGCTTCCCGGTCCTCAGCGAGGTCCACCCTTATCTTTTCGCCGAGGTTCTCAGCGGGGCGTTGGGACCTCGACCGCTCTACCCGTGCGCGGAATGCGCGGCCGTCTACCGGGTAATGCCGACTGATCTCCGCGCACGCCGCGTGATGCGAAGGTCCTGACCTTGGCGCATTCGGACCACAGACTCATTCCTCATCCTCGCGAAGCCTTTCGAGAAGGTCGTCAATAAGCTCAGGTGTTGCGAATATCCGACTCAAGTTCAATGATCCACTTCAGAAGCCGGTGGCTCGCAAATTTCGTGGAACGCGTCGAATAGGTCACTTCTCGTAGGGCTACTCTTGTCGAACCCGCCGCTTCTGCGATGACGTTTACTGCTTCGTGGACAATTTCGGGCCTCGCCTGATCGAGCATCGCTGCCGCGATCAGAAGGCTGCGCGCGTGAGCATTCTTCGGCCGCAGCAAGGGCTCTATTTCTACTGGCCGTCTCACTCTCCGGCGCTTCCGAATGCTACCGATGCGTGCCGGCAATCCATCGAAGACAACTGTCGCCAGCTGCTCGGAACCCCAGACAGGGCGCTCCTTGCGTGGAACGTCATGGAACTCAGCCAGTATCTCTCGACGCCGCGGATGCCGATTCCGGTAGATACGCACCAGAACCTGCACGATGAAGGCGGGAAAGAAGCCGAACGCAAGAACAGCGATGACGATGGACCAGATCCCCCAGCCGCTGATCAAGTCGAGAAATTCACTCATCGCGCCATTCCCAGCTTAATCCACGGAAGCGGCTGTCGTGTTGAGCCTTGGCCAGCAGGGCGCCGAGTTCCGCTTTCCCCTTCTCCGTGAGGCGGTAATACCTCCGGGGCGGCCGGCCGGCCGCCTCCTCCCTCGTTTCGCCGACCTACTCATCGTTACTCCTGCTCACGGAACGCTCGTCACTCCTGACACGGAATACATTACGCGATACCCGTAACGAAGATCCCGTAACATGATGCTCGTGACCGGGATGGATGCTGAGTGGCTGCGTCGGGTCTCTCAGCACGCTTTTGGGCAGCGGTACCGCCTCGAACTGATGCTGGCAATCGCCCAGACGGACGACGGTATCGTCTGCCTCACCGACCTGGCGAAGACCCTCGACGTCACGATCAGCAATCTGCAGAGTCCGCTGCGCGCGCTCGTCAACACCGGCCTGCTCAGTCCGCTTCCACGCGGCGACTCGCGTCGGAAGTTTTATATCCGCAACCCCAGCGCCGCCTGGGCCTGGGCCCAGGAACTGAGCGAGCAAGAACGACGCGACGATCGGATGTCCGAGCCGGGACCTGCCGACGCGGGGACAGCAGGCCGAGACGTCGTGCCACCACGACGCGACAGCTCGTAACGCCGACGGCACAACCGGCGGCTCTTGATCTATGCCGACGTCCAGCGCCGCCGAACTCAAACTGTGGGACCGTCCGCCGCATACGGCCGCGAAGCATAGACTGCTGCGCGCCTCGCTTGGTGCTCGATTTCCCATTATCGCCAGTACAATCGGCGCGTCATCTACTACGACGCCTTCGCAGGACCGGGCGAATACAGCAATGGCACCCCAGCACCCGGGTCGCCGATCATTGCGCTCGACACGCTGCTTGGCCATAGCTACTTTCCGAAGATGAGCGGGACTGAGTTCCTGTTCCTGTTCAACGAGAAGGACCGCGCCTGGCCCCGACACCGACGTCCGGACCCGGCGCCGGGTCGTGGCGCGACCACACCCGGCGCGATGCCCCCGCCAGCCCTCCGAGCCGCCGCCGGACCGCGCGCGGCGGGCCCAGAATCACGCCACACTAGTGCCTCATCAAGAAACGTTGACGTTGTCATCGTGTCGTGTGGACATCCGGGCCGGTGATCGCGAGGCTGGCTGTGGAGGTGAGGCTGGTGGCGCGTCAGCCGGAGGTGTTCGCGCGGTCGCTGGAGCCGGAGGAGGCCCAGCGGCTGGTCAAGATCACGAGGTCCGCCCGGGATCGGGTGCGGCTGCGACGATCCGGGATTGTGCTGGCCTCGTCGCAAGGCCGGTCCGCGAAGGAGATCGCGGCGATGTTCGCCGCGACCGAAGGCTATGTGCGGGAGGTGATCCACGCGTTCAACGAGTCCGGGTTCGCGGCGTTGTCCCCAAAATGGAGGGGCGGCCGACCGGCTAAGAGCTTGTCTCATGTGGTTAGTTTTCGGAGTTTCTTCCAGCAGGTCACGGCGGCTGCGAGTTGAAGGAAGGCGAGGAAGTGTGCGGCTTTGCGT
>NZ_JBEYSJ010000039.1:0-88726 GCF_040704195.1 Amycolatopsis sp. NPDC047767 | reverse complement strand
GTCCACAGTGACCAGCGCCCGCTCGCCGAGGCCGAGGAACCGCAGCGCCCGCAGCACGGTCGAGTGCGCACCGGACTTCACCACGACGGTGATCCGCGGCGCGCCGACGAGACCGTCGGCCTCGACGTTCCACCCGGCGTCGCGCAGCACCTGGTGCCGGGCCGCCGCGAGGCAGGTGAAGGTGGCCATCTGCCCGCCGGTGACGAACCCGACCGAGCTCTCGCCGGGCAGTCCCAGCAGGTCGACCAGCCACTCGGCCGCGAGCTCCTCCGCGACGGCGACACCCGGCGTCGACGGGTAGAGCGAAGCGTTCTGGTCCCACGCTGTAACCAGCACGTCCGCGCCGAGCGCGGCCGGGTGCAGGCCGCCGACGACGTAACCGAAGTAGCGCCCGCTCGCCTGCGCGGCCACGTAGGGCTCCAGATCACGAGCGAGCTCGTCGACGACCCGCACCGCGTCGAGGCCTCGCGTCGTCGGCGGGCGGTCGAGCGCGGCGCGGATCGTCGCGTGGTCCGCGGTCGGGAACACCGGCCGGTCCGGCAGCGAGCCGAGGTAGTCCAGCGCGGCCGTGCTCGCCGCGTCGAGCACGGATTTCCAGTCTGACTCCTGCACGGTTCCTCCTGCGGTCGCCGGCACGGCGAGGACCGGCAACGTCCACGCAGGACAGCCGGCACCGGGAATCTGAGTTGTCCAACTCAGATCGCGGCCATTCTGCGTTGGCGCACTCAGAACTGTCAAGGCTCCCGTTGCCGGGACGGTTTCAGCCGCGCTCGGCCAGCGCCTTCAGCAGCGCTTCGGCGGCCTGCTCACCCGAGGCCGGGTTCTGGCCGGTGATCAGGTTGCCGTCGACCACCACGTACGAACCCCAGGCCGGACCCGAGGAGTACTCGGCGCCGGCGTGGCGCAGCCGCTCCTCCAGCAGCCACGGCGCGTTCTGCGCGAGGCCGACCTGCTGCTCCTCCTCGTCGGAGAACGCGGTGAGCTTGCGGCCCTTGAACAGCCAGCCACCTTCGGGGTCGCCGGCGGAGAAGAAGCTTGCCGGGCCGTGGCACAGCGACGCGACCACCTTGGACTCGTGGGGCAGCAGCGCGGCCAGCACGCGGGCGACGTCGGCGTTCACGGCCAGGTCCTGCATCGGGCCGTGGCCGCCGGGGATCAGCACCCCGTCGAACCCGGCCGGGTCCACGTCCTCGAGCCGCGCCGGCGACTGCAGCAGCTCGCGGTGGGCTTCGACGTACGCGCGCATGTCGTCGACGTGGGCCTGGTTGCCGCCGTTGGCCTGCAGGCTGAGGCTCAGCTCGTCGACCGGGGCGGGGCGCCCGCCCGGCGTCGCGATGGTCAGCTCCACGCCCGCCGCGGACAGGATGCGGTGCGGCACCACGAACTCCTCGGCCCAGAACCCGGTCGGGCGCTGGCTGCCGTCCTTCTGGCTCCACTTCGTGGCCGACGTGAGGATCACCAGCAGCTTGGTCATGTCTTCGTTCTCCTTGGGGATTTCCCGCGCTCCGGAGCGAGCCGCGGGCTTGATCACGTGTCATAGGCTATTCCCTGATGCATGTCACCTGGCAATGAATCGAGCGCTCTTGTGACTTGCTTAACAACTTAGGTCATGACACTTCGGTCGGCTACACTCGAGACCGGAGGTGGCGGCTGTGAAGGTGACGCTGGGTCCCGCGCGCGCCGGTGACGAGTGCGTGAGCTCGAACCTGTTGGTCGGGTTCGTGAACACGCGGGTGCACGGCAAACAGGCCGAGGAGCAGCTGGCCGACGGCGCCGCCGTCGCGAAGTGGTTCCAGGCCGTCGACGCGGGTGACTCCGCCGGCGCGACCGACGCCGACGCGGCCACCGCCCGCGAACTGCGCGACGCGTTGCTGGGCATCCTGCGCGCGCACGTCGGCTGCGACGAGGGCGTGGCGATGGTGGCCGAGTCCGAAGCCCACCTGCAGCGGGCCGCGGTGCGCTTCCCGGTGACCACGGTCGTCACGGCGGAGGGGTGCGAGCTGCACCCGACCGGCACCGGCGTCGACCGGTCGTTCTCGCACCTGCTCAGCGCGGTCGCCGACCTCGCCTCGCGGGGCGCGTGGCCGCGGGTGAAGGTGTGCAAGAACGACACGTGCTACACGGCGTTCTTCGACAAGACGCGCAACTCCTCGGCGCTGTACTGCAGCACGACGTGCAGCGGCCAGATGGCCACGCGCGCGTACCGCGAGCGGAAAAAGGAGTGCGCCGCTCGGTGATCGGCGGAACACAGCCGTCCATTCGGGAGTTGAGCGTGGCATGAGCCAACTCGTGGACCGCACGATCACCGCCCTTCGCGCCGAGCACGACACGCTCGCCGCCCTCGTCCGCACCCTCACCGACGAGCAGCTGGCCACCACCAGCGGCGCCGCCGAATGGACCGTCGCGCAGGCCCTGTCCCACCTCGGCAGCGGCGCCGAGATCGGCCGCCCGCCGATCGCCCGCGCCGCCGGCGAGACCGTGGCGGTCGAAGACAACCCGACGATCTGGGCCCGCTGGGACGGCTCCGCGCCGCGCGCGCAGGCCGAAGGTTTCCTGGAGCACAACGCCCGCTGGCTCGACACCGTCGAGGCGCTTACGCCCGAACAGCGCTCGTCGCTGACCGTCGACCTCGGCTTCCTGCCCGAGCCGGTCTCGCTGCTGACCGCCCTGGGCATGCGCCTCAACGAGGTGGCCAACCACTCGTGGGACGTGCGCGTTGCGTTCGACCCCCAGGCCGGCGTGGCAGCCGGCTCGGCCGAGGTGCTCGTCGACCTGATGGCCGGCCCGATCGGCTTCATGCTCGGTTTCTTGGCGAAACCGGCCGAACTCGGCAAGCCGGCGTCGGTCGCCATCCCGGGTGCCGGCCTGGTGATCGACGAAGCCGTGACGGTGGTGGACCACCTCGAATCGCCCTCGGCCACGTTCAACGGCCCGGCCGAAGCCTTCATCCGCCTGGTCAGCGGCCGGCTGAAGCCTCCGCGCGACACCGGCGTGACCGTCGACGGCGCCCTCTCGCTCGACGACCTGCGCCGGGTGTTCCCCGGCTTCTGACGCCGTGTTGGGAATGGACAGCGGGCTGACCGGTTTCGATCACGGTCAGCCCGTTTTCCGTCCTCCCGGCGATAACCTTCGCACGTGAGCGGTTCTGGGGTGTGCGGTCCGCCGCACGGGTTGTGCGAATTCGGACAGCCG
Organism: Amycolatopsis sp. NPDC047767; assembly: GCF_040704195.1. NCBI lineage: Bacteria > Bacillati > Actinomycetota > Actinomycetes > Pseudonocardiales > Pseudonocardiaceae > Amycolatopsis > Amycolatopsis sp. NPDC047767. The sequence goes on along the minus strand of NZ_JBEYSJ010000039.1, from coordinate 85,534 downwards.
CTGGTGTCGTTGCGACACTTTGTGATCGGTTGAGGACAGTGGCAGTCGACGAACCACCGACCATCCGCGTCCTGCGGTGGGGATTGTGGCTGCAGGTCGCCGCCGCCCTGTTGGCGACGGGCTACGGCGTCGCCGAGGTCGGGGACAGCAGCGGCTGGTGGAGTGCGTTCCTCGTCGCGGGTGTGGTGCTCGACGTGGCCGGTGCGGCGACGTTCGCGGCGTGCGCCGTCGCACTCGGCGGTGGTGCGCGGTGGGTGCTGCGTGCGATGACGACGGTCAACTGGCTGATCGTGATCCAGGGGATCGTGCTGATGCTGAACGGGCACTTCTTCGCCAGCGTGTTGTGGGCGCTCGTGGGAGGCCAGCTGCGCGTCGCGAGCCACGGCGCCGAGGAGTGGTTCGACGCCTGAGCCGCTGCCGTCTGAGCCGCCGCCGTCCGGGCCGCTGACGCCTGAGCCGCCGCGTGTGCGCCGCGGCGGTCACGTCCGCTCGGCGACTCTTCGCACCCGGTGCGCCGTCCTCGGGATCCACGCCCACAGCGCCCCGGCCGCGGCGAAGCCGACGAATCCACTGGCGACGATCCCCAGCCCGAGCCCGGCCAGTGCGGTCACACCGGCCAGCAGCAGCGGGCCGAGGCCGGACCCGATGTCGGCCAATTCGTTCCAGATGCCGATGTGGGTCGGGCGGCCGACGGTCGGCGAGACGTCCGCGCCGAGTGTCATCACGATGCCCGAGCCGAGGCCGTTGCCGAAGCCCATCACCATGGCCACCAGGGCGAGCAGAACCGGCCCGTGCGTCAGCGGCATGAGGACGAAGGAAGCTCCGAGCACGAACGTGCAAGGGACGGCGACCCACCGGCGGCCACGGCGGTCCATCACCTTGCCCGCCGGGTAGAAGACCAGCGCGTCGATCGCGCCGGCGAAGCCGTAGATCACCGAGCTGACCGTGGGCGAGAGGCCGAGGTGGGCCGCCCACAGGGGAACGACGGTCTGGCGCGTCTGCCGGATCCCCGACAGCAGCAGGATGCCGACGCCGAGCGTCGCGTATACCCGCCACTTCTGCTTGACCATCCCCCACGTCGTGACCGCCGCCGCGGCCGCGCGGTTTTCCTCGACCGTCTCCAGGTCCGGCACCCGGTACACGACGATCCCGGCCGCGAGCACCGCGACGAGGCTCAGGTAGTACGCGCCGGCCTGTCCCCAGATCTGCATCGCCGCGGCCCCGGCGAAGGGACCCAGGAACAGCCCGACGCGCATCGTCCCGCCGAGCGTCGACAACGCCCGCGCCCGCATGTGCAGCGGCACGGCTTCGGTCAGGTACGACTGGCGTGCCAGGCTGTACACCGCGCTCGCCGCACCGATCAGCAGCACGCCGGCGCCGTAGACGACCAGCGCGGCCTGCCCCGCGCCGATGTTCACCAGGCACAGCACGAGCCCGACGGCGGTCACCCCGGCCGCCACCAACATCGACTTCCGCTCACCGACCCGCGTGGCGAGGATGCCCGCCGGGATGTTCGTGATCAGCGAGCCGATCCCGAGCAGCGCCCCGATCAACGCCGCCACCGACGTCGTGGCTCCGCGGTCGATCGCGCTCAGCGCGACGACCGGCAGCATCGACCCTTCCGCCAGCCCGAACAACGCGGCGGGCCCGTACACCGCGACGGCCACCGACCGCAGCCGGAACTCCTCAGCCATGCCCGGCCACCGCCGCGATCAGCCGGTCATGGCCGGAACCGTTCGCTCTCCGAGCGCCGGAGTGCCACAGAGCGAGGCGAGTTGGTATTTCGGCAGCGAGAAGTCCTGTGCGCACGGGCCGATCTTCGCAAGCCCGGCCTGCTCACCGGCCCGCTCGTGGCGAGTCCCACACCGGTCACCGACCGACTGGAGCACAACTCCCGCGGCAGAACTGCACAATTCCCCTCGAACGGACTTTTCGCGGGCAGCCTCAGAACTTGTCGACGTCGATGATGGCTTTGGCGAACGGCTGCGGTGCTTCCTGGGGCACGTTGTGGCCGATCCCGGTGAACGTCCGGTGCTCGTACTTGCCCGTGAACTTGTCCCGGTAGGCCTTGCCGTCGGCCGCGGCGGCGTCGAAGTCGCTGCCGATGGTGATCGTCGGGACGCCGATCTTGGGTGAGGCCTGAAGCTTCTGCTCGTAGACGTCGTACTGCGGTTCGCCCGGCGCGAGGCTTTGGCGCCAGCGGTAGTTGTGCACGACGATGGCCACGTGGTCGGGGTTGTCGAACGCCTGCGCCGTGCGGTCGTAGGTCGCGTCGTCGAAGTTCCACTTCGGAGAGACGTTCTTCCAGATCAGCTTGTTGAAGTCGTGCCGGTACTTCGTGTACCCGAGGACACCGCGGTCCGTGGCGAGGTAGTACTGGTACCACCAGCCGTACTCGGCCAGCGGCGCCAGCGGCTGCTTGTTGACCTCCAGGTTGTTGATGCCGTACCCGCTCACCGCCACCATCGCCTGAACCCGCTCCGGCCACAGCGCCGCGATGACGTCCGCGGTGCGCACACCCCAGTCGTAGCCGCCGAGGATCACCTTGTCGAGGTGCAGCGCGTCCATCATGGCCACGATGTCGAGCGCGACGACCGCCTGCTGTCCATTGCGGACGGTGTCCTTCGACAGGAACGTCGTCGGCCCGTAACCGCGCAGGAACGGCGCGAAGACGTGGTAGCCGGCCGCCGCGAGCAGCGGGCCGACGTCGACGTAGCTGTGCGGGTCGTACGGCCAGCCGTGGAGCAGGACCACCGGTTTGCCCGTGGCCGGGCCCCACTCGGCGTACCCGACGTCGAGCAGCCCGGCCTTGACCTGTTTGATCGGGCCGAGCGAGGTGTTGTTGCCGGAGCCGACCCTGAGGTCGTCGCCGGGTGCGGCGGCGGGCGCGGCTGCCGGTGCGCCCTGTCCGGTGGAACACGCGGCCAGCGACGCGGCCGCCGCCGTCGCGGCGAAGGCCTGGCCGAACTGCCTCCGGTTGATCATTCCAGCTCCCTGGGAGATAGTGCTTGTTCGTTGACGCGCCAAACCTATGTGGACAGTGATCTTCGGCGCGAGCGTCAAGTGACGCTGTCGGTGTACGTCACCGCCGCGGGTTCCCAGGAGCGGCAAGGGTTCCGTGGACGGTGATCGTCTCCCCGTGTCGCACGAACCGGATGTCCGGCAACCGCCGCCGCAGCCAGTCGAGCACGAAGTAGTTGGCGCCGAGCACATCACACCGCACTCGCGTCGAACCGCCGTCCGACAGAGCGTTCGTCAGCTCCTGCAGGAGTTTCCGGCCGATCCCGCGGAACTGGTAGTCCTCGGCGACGACGATGCCGATGTCCACCCCGTCACCGTCGTGGTCGGTCGCCATCAGGTGCCCGACCACGGTCTCGCCGTCGAGCGCGAGGAGCACGACCTGGCCGGGCGCCACCGTGGTCAGCGTGGTGAGCAAAGCCGGGGAGATGTACCGGATGCCGGAGAAGAACCGGTGGTACCGGCTGGCGAGCGACAGTCCGATCAGGAATCTTCCGACCGGCTCACCGTCTCCGGCGACAGGTCGGCGGATGACGATCCGCGCCGCCAGGTCGGCGTCAGGAGCCATGGCCCCTCACAGCGTCGGCACCGGAAGCCCCAGCGCCTTGGCCGACTCCGCCCGCATCTCGATCTTGCGGATCTTGCCGGTCACCGTCGTGGGGAACTGCTCCACCAGGCGCACGTACCGCGGGATCTTGTAGTGCGCCAGCTTTCCCGTCGCGAAGGCGCGGATCGCGGCCGCGTCCAGCGGAGCCGCGCCGGCGCGCACCTTGATGCACGCGCACAGCTCCTCGCCGAACCGCTCGTCGGGCACCCCGACCACCTGCACGTCCTCGATGTCGGGGTGCGTGTAGAGGAATTCCTCGATCTCCCGCGGATACACGTTCTCCCCGCCCCGGATCACCATGTCCTTGATCCGGCCGACGATCAGCGCGTAACCGTCCTCACGCATCACGGCGAGGTCGCCGGTGTGCATCCAGCCGTCGGCGTCGAGGACGTCCGCCGTGCGTTCCGGGTCGTTCCAGTACCCGATCATCACCGAATAGCCACGCGTGCAGAACTCGCCCGGCGTCCCGCGTTCCACGGTCTCGCCGGTCTCGGGGTCGACGATCTTGATCTCGACGTGCGGGTGCACACGCCCGATCGTCGCGGTGCGCCGGTCGAGGTCGTCGTCGGCCAGCGTCTGGCACGACACCGGTGAAGTCTCTGTCATTCCGTACGCAATGGACACTTCCGCCAGGTGCATCTCGGTGACACAGCGCTTCATCACCTCGACGGGACACGGCGCGCCGGCCATGATCCCCGTGCGCAGCGTGCTCACGTCGTACTCCGCGAAAGCGGGCAGCGCCTGCATGCCGATGAACATCGTCGGCACGCCGTACACCGCCGTGCACCGTTCGTCCTGAATGGACTTGAGCGTGGTCGCCGGGTCGAACGCCGGGCCGGGGATGACCATCGCGGCGCCGTGCGTGGTGCAGCCGAGGTTGGCCATCACCATGCCGAAGCAGTGGTAGAACGGCACCGGGATCGCCAGCCGGTCTTCGGGGCTGAAGCCGATGGTCTCGGTGACGAAGAAGCCGTTGTTCAGGATGTTGCGGTGGCTCAGCGTGGCGCCCTTGGGAAACCCCGTGGTGCCCGACGTGTACTGGATGTTGATCGGGTCGCTCGGGCTGAGCGAAGCCAGCCGTCCGGCAAGGTCCTCCTCGCCCGTCGCGCAGTCGAGCAGCTGCTGCCAGTCGTCGGTGTCGAGGTACACCACGGTGCGCAGCGCGGTGCCGGCACGGACCTCGTCGATCATGGCCCCGTAGTCGCTGGTCTTGAACGTGCTCGCCGAGATCAGCAGCGTGACGCCGGACTGTTCGAGCGCGTACGCCAGCTCGTGCGTGCGGTACGCCGGGTTGATGTTGACCAGGATCGCGCCGATCTTCGCGGTGGCGTACTGCGTGATCGTCCACTCGGCACAGTTCGGCGCCCAGATGCCGACGCGGTCGCCCTTTTCGACCCCGACGGCCATCAACGCCCGGGCGAGCGTGTCGACGTCCGCGTTGAGCTCGGTGTAGGTCCACCGCCGTCCGGTCGCGAACTCGACCAGGGCCTCGCGGTCACCGTGCGCGGCGACGGTGCGTTCGAAGTTCGCGCCGATCGTCTCTTCGAGCAGGGCCGGGCTGTCGGCGCCGCGGGCGTAGGAGAGCATGATCCACTCCGATCACTTGAGTTCGGCGGACGACTTGCCGAGCAGCCGGCGCGCCACGATGAGCTGCTGGATCTGTTGCGTGCCTTCGAAGATGTCCATGATCTTCGCGTCGCGCGCCCACTTCTCCAGCAGTGAGTCCTCCGAATAGCCGAGGCTGCCGGCGAGCGCGACGCAGCCCAGCGCGATGTCCGTGGCGCTGCGGCCGGCCTTCGCCTTGGCCATCGACGCGTGCATCGAGTTCGGCCGGGCGTTGTCCGCCATCCACGCCGCTTCGAGGGTGAGCAGGTAGGCCGCCTCGTAGTCGGCCTCCAGGTCCAGGAACGTCGCGACGGCCGCGGGTTGCCGCGGGCCGGCGCGGTCGTAGTCGATGGTCAGGCCGGCCTCGGCGAGCAGCGTGCGCGTCTCGTCGAGCGCGGCCCGCGCCACGCCGACGGCCATCGCCGCGACGAGCGGACGGGTGTTGTCGAACGTCTGCATCACGCCGGCGAAGCTGCGTTCGACGTTGATCTCCGGGTCGCCGAGCAGGTTTTCCCGCAGCACACGCACGTTGTCCAAGCGCAGGTGCGCGGTGTCGGAGGCACGGATGCCGAGCTTGTGCTCCAGGCGCACGAGCTCGAACCCCGGCGAGTCCTTCTCCACCACGAACGACTTGATCGCCGCGCGGCCCAGCGTGCGGTCGAGCGTCGCCCACACCACCACGGCGTCGGCGCGCTCGCCGGAGGTGACGAAGATCTTCTCGCCGTTGAGCACGTAGTGGTCCCCGACGAGCACGGCCGTGGTGCGGATGGCGGCGGAGTCGGAACCGGTGTCGGGCTCGGTGATGGCCATCGCCGCCCACTTGCCCGCGAACCGTTCGGCCTGCTCGGCGTTCGCGACGGACGCGATGGCGGCGTTGCCGAGCCCCAAGCGGGGCAGGGACAACAGCATTCCCGCGTCACCCCAGCACAGCTCCATGATGCCGAGCACGCTGGCGAGGTTGCGTCCATTGCGGACTTCCGCGGTCGCCGTGGGCCGACCGCCCGCCGTGTTGAGGCTGTCCGCGAGCGGCGCGAGGGCGTCGAGCTCCGGCGGACGCGTGTGCTCGGCGCGGTCGTTGCGCCGGGAACCCGGCCGGAGCAGCTTCTCCGCGGTGAGATGGGCCTGGTCGACCACTGTGGACAGTCTGGCCGGCACTTCGAGGTGGATCACTGGCTTGCTCCTTGCGTACCGGTTCAGACGAGCACGACACCGCTGGCGACACCGACCGCGCGCAGGTCGCGGTACCAGCGTTCGACGGGGTGTTCCTTGACGTAGCCGTGGCCGCCGAGCAGCTGCACGCCGTCGCTGCCGATGCGCATGCCCTTGTCGGCGCACAGCCTGCGGGCGAGCTCCGTCTCGCGGGCGAACGGCAGCCCGGCGTCGGCGCGAGCGGCCGCGCGGTAGGTGGCCAGCCGCATGCCTTCGAGCTCGATGGCGATGTCGGCGACCTTGAACGCGACCCCCTGGCGATGACTCACCGGCTCCCCGAAGGCGACGCGCTCGTTGACGTACGGAATCACGTAGTCGAGCACGGCCTGCGCGGTGCCGACCGCGAGACCGCACCAGGCCAGCCGCGACAGCCGCACGCACTCCGCGTAGGCAGCCGGCTCGGCGTCACCCATCAGGGCCGTTTCGGGTACGTGCACCGCTGCCAGGTCGAGCCGTCCCGTGCCGGCCGCGCGCAGGCCCATCGTGGGTTCGGCCTCGACGCTCAGCCCCGGGGCGTTCGCCTCGACGATGAACAACGCAGGCCCTTGGCCGGCCAGCTCCGCCGCGACCACGAACATCTCGGCCTGCGCGGCCCGCGCCACCAGCGACTTGGCCCCGTCGAGGACGAACCCGCCCGCCGTGCGGCGGGCCACCGTGCGCAGCTCGAACGGGTCGAACACGGCCCGCGGCTCGAGGATGGCGAGAGCCGCCGCCGGCACGGTGTCCCCGACGAACTCGGGCAGGTACGCCTCCTGCGCCTCGCCACTCCCCCACAGCACGAGCGCCGTGCTCACGGCCGACGAGGCGAGACACGCCACGGCCAGCCCCATATCGCCGGTGGCCAGTGCCTCGGTGACCAGGGTCGCGGTGACCGCGGACCGCGCGGTGGCGACGCCGCCGAGCTCCTCCGGCACCCCCAGCAGGCTGAGGCCGAGCTCGGCGGACTTGGTGACCAGGTCGTCGGGCGCCGCGCCCGCCGCGTCGGCCTCGCCCGCCCGCGCACGCAGGTGCTCGGCGGCGAACTCGGCGACGGTGTCGCGGATCAGCCGCTGGTCCTCGCTCGGGGTGAAGTCGAGCAGGTCGGGCGGGGTGTCGAGCGGGGGCCGGCGGGGGGCACGGCTGGCCATGGTTGATCTCCTGACGTGCGGAAACGGGCATGGGCCCGAGGAAAAGAGCGAGGTCGTGCGGTGGCGCTCAGGCGTTCTTGGCGCGAGTCCCGGCACGACGACGAACGGGGGCGGGAGCCTGGCCGAGGCCGGCGATCAACGCGTCGAGCCCCAGGCGCCAGCGGCGGTCCACCGACTGCTTCGAGCCGCCCAGCCGGTGGGCGCTCTCGGCGGCCGCGATGCCCTGGACGTAGGCGAAGAACACGTGCGCGATGTCCGTCGGGTCCGCGGCGAACAGGCCCGCGTCGACGGCGGTGCGGATGTGGTGCACGAAGATCTTGCGCACCTTGACGCCGGCCTTGTCCTCGTCCTGCGTGGGGTCGAAGTCGGTGAACGGGCGCGAGAACATGATCTCGGCCAGCACCGGGTTCGCGACCACGAAGTGGCGGAAGGCCTCGGCGAGATGCCGCAGGGCCGCCAGCGGGTCGTCGTCGGCCGGCAGCGCGGCCAGATCGTCGCCCAGCAGGCGGAATCCCTCGAAGAAGACCTCGCGGATGAGGCCCGCCTTGTCGCCGAACACCTCGTAGATGGCCGGGACCGAGGCCTCGGCCCGGCGGGCGACCGTGCGCGTGGTCAGCCCCGCCACGCCCTCCTCGGCGAGGACCGCGAGCGCACTGGCCAGCCCGCGCTCGCGCAGCGCTTCGGTGCGTTGCTTCACCCGGGGCACAGCGCGATCGTAACACTCTGCCTCCCTGGTGTGAACCGACGTTACGGAACATCGATACGGAACAACGTTACGCTCGTCGCCACTATGCATCGCCCGGCCCGCCGCCGCTACCCTTGAATGGGGGTAACCGCGTTGTCGGCCTCCGGCCGCTCTGCCACGATCGCGATCATTCCCCTTGTCTGCCAACGAAAACTTCCGAGGAGAGCGTTGTACGTCACCTGGACAGCCCGGTTAGCGAGCGCTAACATCGAGCGTGTTAACGACCGCTAACAACGGGTCGCGGACGAGCAGGTGTGCGCCGGTCAGGCGCGGCTCGTGACCGAAGCGACGAGAGTGCCGCACACACGATCACCGCCCCGGGGAATCGCCGGGTTCAGCGGTCCGCCTCGGCCACCAGGTGACGCCGAACGAAACAACTGTCCTTTGGACTCGAGGGAGTCATCGTGATCGACAACAGGCTCAGTGAGGAACACGAGGAACTGCGCAAGACGGTCGCCGCGTTCGCGCGCGACGAGGTCGCGCCGGTCATCGGCGAGTTCTACATGCGCGAGGAGTTCCCCTACGAGATCGTGGCGAAGATGGGGGAAATGGGCCTGTTCGGCCTGCCCTTCGACGAAGCGTACGGCGGGATGGGCGGCGACTACTTCGCGATGTGCCTGGCCGTCGAGGAACTGGCGCGGATCGACTCGTCGGTCGCGGTCACGCTGGAGGCCGGCGTGTCGCTGGGCGCCATGCCGATCTACCGGTTCGGGACCGAGGAGCAGAAGCAGGAATGGCTGCCGAAGCTGTGCACCGGGCGGGTGCTCGGCGCGTTCGGTCTCACCGAGCCGGGCGCCGGCTCCGACGCCGGCGGCGCGCGGACCACCGCCGTCCGCAAGGGTGACGACTGGGTGATCAACGGCTCGAAGGCCTACATCACCAACTCCGGCACGGACATCACCGGCGTGATCACCGTGGCCGCGGTGACCGGCACGGACGACAAGGGCGCCAAGGAGATCTCGACGATCATGGTGCCGTCGGGCACGCCCGGCCTGAGCGTGTCCAAGCCGTACTCGAAGGTCGGCTGGGCCGCCTCGGACACGCGTGAGCTCGGGTTCGACGACGTGCACGTGCCCGCCGCGAACCTGCTCGGCGGCCTCGGCCGCGGCTACGCGCAGTTCCTCTCGATCCTCACCGAGGGCCGGGTCGCGGTGTCCGCGCTGGCCACGGGGCTCGCGCAGGGCTGTGTCGACGAGTGCGTGCGCTACGCCAACGAGCGCGAGACCTTCGGCCGGCCCATCGGCAAGTACCAGGCCATCCAGTTCAAGATCGCCGAGATGGAGGCCCGCACGCACACCGCGCGGCTGGCCTACTACGCGGCAGCCGCGAAGATGCTGCGCGGCGAGCCGTTCAAGCGCGAGGCCGCCATCTCGAAGCTCATCTCGTCCAACGCCGCCATGGACAACGCCCGCGACGCCACGCAGATCTTCGGCGGCATGGGGTTCATCAACGAAGCCCCGGTTGCGCGGTACTACCGCGACGCCAAGATCCTCGAGGTCGGCGAAGGCACGAGCGAGGTGCAGAAGATGCTCATCGCCCGCGAGCTCGGGCTCTGACGCTTGCGCGCGATCGGCGGGGCCCCGGGTTCGCCCGGGGCCCCGGTGAAGAAGGTATGACGACCAACAGTAGGTCATCCTAGTAAATCGGAGGTACGATCCCGCCATGGAAGGCACTCGGACATACAGCTGGGTGGACCCCCAGGAGATGGCCAAACTCAGCCGCGAGATGGACGGGCTCGAGTTCAGCCGGCACCTGCTCGACGCCGGCGAGGCCGGGATCATGCCGATCGCCGCGACCCTGGGCTTCCGGCTCGCCGAGATCGAGTCCGGCCACGCCGTGCTCGTGGGCGAGGTCGGCGAGCACCTCTACAACCCGATCGGCATCGTCCACGGCGGGGTCGCCGCGACGCTGCTCGACAGCGCCGCCGGCTACGCCGTGCAGACGACCGTGCCGGTCGGCAGCACATACACCACTTTGGACCTTTCGGTGCACTACCTGCGGCCGCTCACCGCGGACATCGGCACGCTCCGCGCCACCGGCCACGTGATCAACCGTGGCCGGCGGACCGCGCTGGCACACGCCGAGATCCGCGACGCGAAAGATCGGCTGCTCGCGCACGCGACGAGCTCGTGCATGGTGTTCACCACCGACGCGTGACGGTGACGAGGCGGACATGAACGGACCCGAGCTGCGCTCCCGTCGTCCACTGTGGCCCACCCCGACGGCCACAGTGGACGACGGGAGCGCGATCCGGCGCATCGTCGACGACCTGCTGCCCGAGCGGCTGGAGCGGCTGCGGAAGGTGACCGGCCTGCCGATCGCCCTCGGCGGCACCACGCGGCACGGCGCCGGCGGCCTGCACCTGGTGCTCGACCGGCTGATGGGCAACTCCGGCGATGCGTTGCGGGGGCTCGTCGTGCAGTCCGGGAAGGGGCTCGGCGGGTGCGTGCTGCGCAGCCGGACCCCGTTCCGGGTCAACGACTACGCGTCCACGATGGCGATCACCCACGAGTACGACGTCGTCGTGCGGCAGGAGGGGCTGACCTCGGTCTTCGCCGTACCCGTGCTGGTCCGGGGTGAGGTGCGCGGGGTGCTGTACGGCGCGGTCCGGGAAGGCAACCCGATCGGCGACCGGACCGTGCGCAGTGCCGTGGTGGTCGCCGAACAACTGCAGTCCGATGTAGAGGGACGATTGCGGCGCGATCCCGGTCATGCGGCCGTCCGCTCGCGGGGTGCGCTCGCCGAGCTCGCGGCACTCATCCGAGACACGAGCGATCCGCAGCTGCGGGCGCGGCTGGAGCGGATCCAGGCGGACCTGACGGGTGAGCCGGCGCGGGCCGAGGTCGCGGCGTCGGCTTCGCTCGCGCCCCGCGAGATCGACGTGCTGCGGCTGGCGGAGGTGGGGGCCAGCAACCTGGAGATCGCCGCCCGGCTGGGGCTGAGCCTGGAAACCGTCAAGGCCTACCTCCGATCGGCGATGCGCAAGCTGGAAGTCCACAACCGGACTGCCGCCGCTCATCAGGCGCGGCTGAACGGACTGTTGTGAAGGGACGGGGCCACGGCAGCCGTGGCCCCGTCCGGCTAGCCGAGCTTGAAGACCGGCAGCACCGGCCGGCCGTAGGTCGCGGTCATGATGTCGGCCGTTCCCCGGTAGAGCCCGAGGACCGCGAACACCACCGTGACGTACCCGGAAGCGTGCACGAAGTCCTTCGCTCCACTGTGGATGCCGATCATGAGGAGCACCAGCGCCGCCAGCAGCAGCACCAGCACGCTGACGAGCACCGCGTCCGTCCGCAGGGCCGAGACGAGGAAGACGAACGTGAGCACGGCGAACATCGCGAGGAACACCGTGAGCCCGCTCGACACCGCCGCCGCGGGGTCGACGTTCGCCTTGGTCGCCGCTTCGACGACCTTTTCCTCGAACGTCGTCTGGATGAAGCCGTAGATCACCCAGAACGGCCCGAAGCTGCCGAACACGACGGCGCCGAACACGTTGCCGCGCACCACTTCGAGCACGGCGACGATGATCTGGATCGCGCCGCCGAAGAAGAACGCCACCGGGATCACGAGGGCGGCGCCGGCGGGGTTGACGAAGTTTCCGTTGTAGAGGCCGAGCATGAGCGACGTGGCGGAAAACGCCAGGATCGCCCACACACCAGGATCGGCGATCGGGACCGTCCGTTCGGCCGGTTTGTCGAAGGTTTGTTCGTGGACAAGAGATTCGTGCTGAACAACACTGGTCATACGAGTTCTCCTTGGGGGGTGGCGACCAGTAAAGGTCGTGCGCGCCCGAGCGGCTACCCCCGGCCGGGGGTGACTTCGCCATAGGGAACCCTTGTGGTGACACGCAATCCGTAGCCCTCGAGGCCGACGCGTTTGCCCGGGTTGTCGGAGAGCAGGCGCATGCTGCGGATGCCGAGGTCGCGCAGGATCTGGGCGCCGGTCCCGTAATCCCGTGCGTCGGCCGCGACACCGTGGACGAGATTGGCGTCCACAGTGGCTTGATCGGCGTCCTGCAGTTGGTACACCTGGAGTTTGTGCAGCAATCCGACGCCGCGGCCGGCGTGGCCCCGCATGTACAGCACAACTCCACGGCCCTCGTCGGCTATCGCCTGCAAAGCCGCGCCCAGCTGTCTCGCGCAGTCGCAGCGCAGGGAGCCGAAGACGTCGCCGGTCAGGCACTCCGAGTGCACCCGCACCAGGATGTCCTCACCGTCGCCGATCTCGCCGTACACGAACGCGATGTGCTCGATGCCGTCCAGCAGACTGTCATACCCCACCGCGCGGAACGTGCCCGCCGCCAGCGGGATCCGGGCCTCGGCGACCCGCTCCACCTGCTTCTCGGTACGGCGACGGTAGGCGATCAGGTCAGCGATCGTGATCACCCGCAGGTCGTGATCGGCGGCGAACACCTCCAGCTCGTCACGCCGGGCCATGTCGCCCTCGTCCTTCTGCGACACGATCTCACACAGCACACCGGCGGGGTTGAGCCCGGCCATGCGGGCCAGGTCCACCGCGGCCTCGGTGTGCCCGGGACGCCGCAGCACACCACCCTCCTTCGCCCGCAGCGGCACCACATGGCCCGGGCGGCGGAAGTCCTTGGCCGAGGCGGCCGGATCGGCCAGCAACCGCATCGTGTGCGCCCGGTCCGCCGCCGAGATACCGGTGGTGATCCCCTCCGCCGCGTCGACCGTGACGCTGTACGCAGTCCCCCGCACGTCCTGGTTCGTGTGATACATCGGCGGCAGATCCAGCCGATCAGCCTCAGCCTCGGTCAACGCGACACACACATACCCCGAGGTGTAACGGACCATGAACGCCAGCAGCTCGGGCGTCGCCTTCTCGGCCGCGAAAATGAGGTCACCCTCGTTCTCCCGGTCCTCGTCATCGACGACCACCACGGCCTTGCCCGCCGCGATGTCCGCGACCGCCGCCTCGATCCCCTCGCGGCCGGTCACCCCTTGGCCTGGCGCAGCAGGCGGCGGAACCGGAACCGCGAGCCGCTCGTGGCCGCGGCGAGGTCACCACCGGCCAGGTCGATCGCGGCTTGATCGAGAACGGACATCACGTGTGCGTAAAGCGACGACCCGAGGCTGATCCGCTTCACACCGGCTTGGTGGAGTTCGGACACCGTCAGCGTCTTGTCCGCCGGCGACACCACGACGTTGACCGGCTTGGGCGCCACCGCCTGCACGATCTTCTCCACCGACGCGAGGTCGGGCGGGAGCGGCGCGAACAGCACGTCGGCGCCGGCTTCCGCGAAGGCGCTGAGGCGGCGGATGGTGTCGTCGAGGTCGTTGATGCCCTGGATGAAGTTGTCGGCGCGGGCCGTGACGACGATCCGCTGCCGCGCCGCCCCGACGGCGTGGCGGACGCGTTCCACGGACTCGTCGAACGGCCGGATCGGGTTCTCACCCGTCCCGGTCGTGTCCTCGACACCGATACCCGCCAGCCCGGCCTCGACCGCCGCCTCGACGGTGGCGGCCACGTCCTCGGCGGTCTCGCCGTAGCCGTCCTCGAAGTCGCCGTTGATCGGGAGCTCGGTGAGTCGCTTGAGGAGCTTCGCGTGGTCGAGGTGTTCTTCGCGGCTCACGGCGTGGCGGCCGTCGAACCGGCCCAGCGTCGCGGCGAACGCGGCCGAGCTGGTGCCGATCGCCTCGAAGCCGGCGTCGGCCATGAGCAGGGCGGAGAGGCCGTCCCAGGCGTTGGGCATGACGAGCCCCTCGGGGCGGGTGTGCAGCGAGAGGAAGTGTTCGTAGGTTTCGGAGCCAGGCATGGCGGCGGTCCTTCGGCGGTCGGGGTGCGGCGGTTCAGCGGCTGGGCGGGTCGCGGTTCAGCGGGTCAGGTCGGGGAACTGGTCGTCACGCCATTCGATGGTGGCCTCGGCGCCGAGTTCACGCGCCCGCAGCTCGACGCGGCGGATCTTGCCCGAGATCGTCTTGGGCAGATCGGCGAACTCGAGGCGGCGCACGCGTTGGTACGGGGCCAGGTTCTCCCGGGCGTAGCGCAGGATCGACAGCGCCGTCTCCTTGGTGGGCTCGTGTCCGGGCGCGAGCCCGATGTAGGCCTTCGGCACCGCGAGCCGGACGGGGTCGGGCGCGGGCACCACGGCCGCCTCGGCGACGGCCGGGTGTTCGATGAGCACCGACTCGAGTTCGAACGGGCTGATCTTGTAGTCGCTGGCCTTGAAGACGTCATCGGTGCGGCCGATGTAGGTGAGGTAGCCGTCCTCGTCGATCGAGGCGACGTCGCCGGTGTGGTAGTAGCCGCCGGCCATGGCCTCGGCGGTGCGTTCGTCGTCGGCGAGGTAGCCGGTCATCAACGTCAGCGGGCGTTGTGCCAGGTCGAGGCAGATTTCGCCCTCGCCCGGACCTTGCACGACTTTGCCGCTCGCGGGTTCGACCAGCACGACCGGGACGCCCGGCAGCGGGCGGCCCATCGAACCCGGCTTGACGTCGGATTCGGGGGTGTTGCCGACCTGGGCGGTGGTCTCGGTCTGGCCGAAGCCGTCGCGGATGGTGATGCCCCACGCCGCGCGGACGCGTTCGATCACCTCGGGGTTGAGCGGTTCGCCCGCGCCGATCGCCTCACGCAGGCCCGCCGGGCGGTCCCCGAGGTCGGTGTTGATCAGCATGCGCCAGACGGTGGGCGGCGCACAGAACGTTGTCACTTTTCGCACACGCAGCTGGTTCAGGAGCGCGGCGGCGTCGAAGCGGCGGTAGTTGTAGACGAAGATCGTCGCCTCGGCGATCCACGGGGCGAAGAAGCAGGACCACGCGTGTTTCGCCCAGCCCGGCGACGAGATGTTGAGGTGGACGTCGCCCGGCCACAGGCCCAGCCAGTACATCGTCGCGAGGTGCCCGACCGGGTAGGAGACCTGGGTGTGCTCCACGAGCTTGGGCCGTGTCGTGGTGCCGGAGGTGAAGTACAGCAGCAGCGGGTCGCCGGGCGCGGTGCCGGGGTGCTCGACGGGGGTGTGCGGCAGGTCGGCGGCCTCGTTGAGATCGGCCCACTTGTCAGCCGGCCCCACGCTGATCCGTGTGTAGTCGCCGGGAACGTCGGCGAACTTGGGGGTGTCGGCGGCGTTGCAGATCACCTGCCGGGGCTCGCCTCGGGCGATGCGGTCGGTGAGATCGGCGGGCCCGAGCGCGGTCGTCGTCGGCATGATCACGCCGCCGAGCTTCATGATCGCGAGCATGCTTTCCCAAAGCTCGACCTGGTTGCCCAGCATCAGCAGCACGCGGTGTCCTTTGCGGACTCCCCGGCTTCGCAGCCACGCTGCCAGCCGATCGGACGCGCGGGACAGTTCGCCGAACGTTCTGCGCGTCTCCGAACCGTCTTCCTCGACGATGACGAGGGCGGGGCGGTCGTTGTCCGCGTTGTCACGGGCGACGGCGTCGAACCAGTCGACGGCCCAGTTGAACCGCTTGCCCAGCTCGGGCCAGCGGAACTCCTCGGCCGCGCGGACGTGCTTGCCGCGCAACGCCAGCAGCTGGTCGCGGCTCGCCTTGTAGGCCCGGTGTGCGTCGCTCGTGCTCAACGGCGATCCTTCCTTCGGCGGGATACCGCGACTATGCGTTTTCCGGCCGGTCCGTCGCTACCCTTGAACGGGGGTAACCGCGTTGATCGCCGGTTTTCCTTTTGCGACAATGACTTCCGTGCCGCACGGCGTTCGGAGCTCCGCTCCCGCGCGCGTGCGCGCGTGACTCTCGTTCCACAGTGGACTCTCACTGCCTGGCGACCTCCGGAGGAGGACCCGTGCCGTTCGACACCGACCGATTGCCGTCGTGGCTGGTCTGGCAGCAGCGCCCGTTCCCCGACGCGAACCTGCTCCTGCTGCCCGGCCGGCAGCCGGCCCTCGTGGACAGCGGCTTCGTCGGGCACGCGGAGGAGACGGCCTCGTGGGTCCGCGCGCACACCGCGTCGCTGAGCCTGGTCGTGAACACCCACTGGCACTGCGACCACGTCGGCGGCAACGCCCTGCTGCAGCGCAACGGCGCCGGCATCGCCGCCAGCGCGCGCGACGCACTCGCCGTCGCCCGCCGCGACCCCGGTTGCTGCCAGATGGAGTACCTCGACCAGCCCGTCCCGCCCTACTCCGTCGACGAACTGCTCGACGACGGACAGGTGCTGTTACTCGGCGACACCGAGTGGGAGGTGATCCGAACACCCGGTCACACCCCGGGCCACCTCGCCCTCTGGCATCCCGACGAACGCCTCCTCGCCGTCGGCGACGCCCTGTCCGACTACGACGTCGGCTGGGTGAACCTCGCCCTCGACGGTCCGGACGCCACCACCACCGCGCTCGATTCCGTACACCACCTGATCGATCTCGACCCCCGCGTGCTCCTTCCCGCACACGGCCCCATCCCCGCCGACACGGGCGCCGCCCTCGCCAACGCCGCGCGCCGCGCCCAGCGCCTCGTCGACGACCCCGACGGCGCCGTCTGGTACGGCGCCCGCCGCGTCTTCGCCTACGCCCTCATGATCCGCGACGGTATTCCCACCGATGCGGTCGAGCCCTACCTCCACGCCCGCGCCTGGCTCAAGGACGCGGCCTGGCTGCTGCGCCGCTCCCCCGAGTCCCTCGCCACGGACCTCATCACCACCATGCTCACTGCCGGCTCCATCGTCTCGCGCAACGGCAAACTCCACGCCGCCGCAGAACACACCCCCGTCCCGCCCTCCTCGCTGCGCCAACCCCCACCCTCAACCTGGCCGGCCGTCGACGCCGCCCACCTGCCATGACTCCGCCCACTCCGAACACCGCCTCCCCACCCCTGCGCCCGGTGGTCGTGACCTCGCGACCACCACGCAAATCCTTCGTCCGGCAGCCGACCACGGGCCATCTCGACCACCACGGCACCACCCGATTCCAAAACCCGCGCCGCACCAAAGCCGCCCCGCCGAAACCCGCGCCAGCCACCGAAGAAGCCCACTGCCCTCACACCCCGGTCACCGCAACAAACCCCGTCTGCGACCTGGCCGCGAACCATCTCGAACAACATCGACCTGACCAGTTCCCACGACCGCGGCGCAGCACGCGCCGGCCCACCCCGATGTTGCGCCGAAAATCTCACCACCCGCCGTCGAACCCCGCGGCTCTCACATCCCCAACACCACAACAAAACCTGCCCAGAAATCAGCCGCAAACCGTCCCGGGGCAACACCAAACCGACCCGTTCCCAACACCACGCCGCAGCGCACAGCCCGCGCACCCCAACCACCCCACCGAAACCCTCACCAACCACCGAAGACCCCCACCACCCCCACATCCCCATCACCACACCGGAAATCTCGCCTAGGAGTTGAACGTGCACGAGTCCCCACACAGTCGGGTCGCCTGGGTGCGGGCGGCGGCCGCGTTGTTCGGCGTTGCGTGGGGAGCGAACCACTTCACGCCGCTGTTGCTGGTCTACCGCGGTGAGCTCGGGTTGCCGGAGTCGGCGGTGACGAGCATCTTCGGCATCTACGCCGTCGGCCTGGTGCCGGCGCTGATCTTCAGCGGGCGGGCGGCGGACCGGTATGGGCGGCGCGCCGTGTTGCGGCCGGCGATGCTCGTCTCGGTGCTGGCCACGCTCGTGCTGATGCTCGGCCCGGTGTGGTGGCCTTCGCTGTACGTGGGGCGGTTCCTGGCGGGCGTCGCGTCCGGCGCGGCGTACAGCGCGGGCACGGCGTGGGTGACGGAGCTGTCCTCGCCCGGCCGCGGGGCCCGGCGCTCGGCCGCCGCGTTGTCGCTGGGGTTCGGGATCGGGCCGTTGCTGGCCGGCGCGCTCGCGCAGTGGCTGCCGTGGCCGGTGGAGCTGCCGTACGTCGTGCACCTGGCGCTGATGGCCGGAGTGCTGGTGCTCGCGTGGCGGGTGCCGGAAACCGCGCCGGCGCTCGCGCGGGCCGAGCGTGTGCAGTGGCTGCCGCGGCCGGCGGTGTCGCGCCACTTCCTGCTCGGCGTGGTGCCGTGGGCGCCGTGGGTGTT
Organism: Amycolatopsis sp. NPDC047767; assembly: GCF_040704195.1. Classification (NCBI taxonomy): domain Bacteria; kingdom Bacillati; phylum Actinomycetota; class Actinomycetes; order Pseudonocardiales; family Pseudonocardiaceae; genus Amycolatopsis; species Amycolatopsis sp. NPDC047767. Next base: position 67,250 of record NZ_JBEYSJ010000039.1, on the reverse strand, counting down.
CGGGACGGTCGCGATCAGCATCGCGACGCTGCCCGCGCTGCTCCCCAGCCACACGGCGAGCTCGATCAGCACACCCGTCGCGTTCAGTGGCCTGGTCGGCGGCCTGACGCTGCCGCTCGGCGCGCTCGTCCAGCCGATCGCGCGCCGCCTCGCGCACGCCGGGCACCTGCACGCCCCCGTCGCCGGCCTGCTCGTCACCGCACTCGGCCTGGCCGGCACCGCGCTCGTCGCGTGGCACCCGGCCACCCCGCTCGTCCTCGTGACGGCCGTGGTCCTCGGCACCGGCTACGGCATCCTCGTGGTCACCGGACTGGACAAAGTGGAACGCATGGCCGAGCAACACGAGTTCGCCGGACTCGTCAGCATCTTCTACGCACTGGCCTACCTCGGGTTCGCCGCGCCGTACCTGCTCGCCGCGCTCGCCGGCGGCGCCTCCTACGCGCTGTGGCTCGTGATCGCCGCGCTGGCCACGCTCGCCACCATCCCCCTCATGATGCTCGGCGGTCAGCCCTTGACCCTCCCCTCGGCAGATGGAGACCGACATGAACCAGCCGTTCGCGAACCCTGACTTCGACGCCTTCCGGATGTCCGAAGAACACCACGAACTGCGCGCAACCGTACGTTCCCTGTGCGAAAAACAAATCGCTCCCCACGCCGCCGACGTCGACGAGAACTCGCGCTTCCCCGAAGAAGCCCGCGCGGCGCTGACGGCCGCCGGGTTCCACGCGGTCCACGTCCCCGAGCAGTACGGCGGCGAAGGCGCGGGCGGCCTGGCCGCCTGCCTCGTGATCGAGGAGGTCGCGCGGGTGTGCGTGAGCTCGTCGCTGATCCCGGCGGTCAACAAGCTGGGCAGCATGCCCGTGCTGCTCTCGGCGTCGGAAGACCTCAAGAAGCAGGTCCTGCCGACGTTGGCAAACGGACAGGCCTTGTTCGCCTACGGACTTTCCGAGCGGGAATCCGGCTCGGACGCCGTCGCCATGAAAACCAGGGCCCGGCTCGACGGCGACCACTGGGTCCTCAACGGCGCCAAAGCCTGGATCAGCAACTCCGGCGTGGCCACCTGGTACACCGTGTTCGCCGTGACCGACCCCGGCCAGGGCGCGGCCGGCATCTCGGCCTTCGTGGTCCACGCCGACGACCCGGGCTTCGAGGTCGGCGCGAAGGAACGCAAGCTCGGCATCAAGGGCTCCCCGACGTGCGAGCTCTACTTCACCGACTGCACCATCCCGGCCGACCGCATCGTCGGCGAACCGGGCACGGGCTTCAAGACCGCGATGCGCACGTTCGACCACACCCGGCCCACCATCGGCGCCCAGGCGGTGGGAATCGCACAGGGCGCGCTCGATGCCGCACGCAGGTATGTCAAAGAACGCACACAGTTCGGCAAGACGATCGCCGAGTTCCAGGGCGTGCAGTTCATGATCGCCGACATGGCCATGAAGATCGAGGCCGCCCGCAGCCTCGTGTACCTGGCCGCCGCGAAGGTCGAACGCGGCGAGCCGGACAAGACCTTCTTCGCCAGCAGCGCGAAGTGTTTCGCCTCCGACGTGGCCATGCAGGTGACCACCGACGCCGTCCAGCTGTTCGGCGGCGCCGGCTACACCCGCGACTTCCCGGTCGAACGCATGATGCGCGACGCGAAGATCACGCAGATCTACGAAGGCACCAACCAGATCCAGCGAATGGTGATGGCGCGTGCCCTGCTCAAAGGTTGACTTCCGCACACGCCGTTGCGAGACGGCGAACACCTTCTGTGATTTCCTGCGCACCCGAGGCGTCGGCAAACCCCAGCCGCAGGTGCGGAGCCGGTGCCTCGGCGGCGAAGTACCCCCGGCCGGGCTCGCCACCCGTGAAGGCATCTTCGCCGGTTTCTCCGCCGGCGCCAACGTCGCCGCAGCCCTCAAGCTCCTGCGGCACGAGCTCGCCGGCGCCACGGTCGCCGTCGTCATCCCCGACTCGGGCCTGAAGTACCTGTCGACGGACCTGTGGGAGTAGCCGTGGCCTCATCGCCGTCCGGCGAACCGCGCCGGGCTCACGCCCAGCATGCGCTTGAAGTGCCTGGTCAGGTGCGACTGGTCGTAGAAGCCGACCTCGGTGGCGACCGCGGCGGCCGGGACACCGGCCAGCAGCAAGCGCCGCGCCAGCTCCACGCGGCGGCCGGTGAGGTACAGGTGCGGCGGCAGCGAAAACCGCCGTGTGAACGCGCGGATCAGGTGCGTCGGGTCCGCGTGCAGCAGGCGCGCCGCCTCGTCGAGCGGCAGCCCGGCGACGATCCGCGAGTCCAGCAGGTCGCGCAGGTCGTCGGCCAGCCCGCGGTCGGGCTCGCGGCGGATCACGTCGTGGCGCAGGTGTGTGCCGAGGCGTTCGAAAATGAACGCGAGCCGGCTCTGCGCCTCGAACTCGTCGCCCGGTGCGGCGAGCGTGTCGTGCAGCCGGCTGATCCGGTCCGCCAGCTTCGGGTCCGGCAGGTTCGGCTGGTCGGTCGCCGGGCCGATCAGGCGGGCGTCGAGTGCGTCCTCGGGCAGGTACAGCACGCGCTTGCGGAACCCGTGCGGCGCCGCGGTGCGGCCGTTGTGCGGCACGTGCGGCGGCAGGAGCACGACCTGCGAACGCAGGGTGCCGTGCTCGTGGCGGTCGAGGTCGTACTGGAGCACGCCGTCGTCGAGGATCAGCAACGTCCACACGGTGTGCGTGTGCACGGGGTAGGCGTGCCGCACGAAGTGCGCGTGGAACACCTCGCTGATGCCGGGAACGCCGGGGCTCCAGGCGGTGATCTCGGACTCGCCTGCCATGCAAGGAACGTACAAGAAATCCGCGCGCGGGGCGGCGAGGATCGGTGTGATCCCCAGCCTTTTCCCGTACCCGGAACGAAGTGGACCGAACTCATGCCCGAACAACGCGACGGTGGCGTCGCTCCGTACTCCTACCTGCTCATCACGATGGTGTTGTTCGGGGCGGCGTTCACCAGCTCGAAGGTCGTGGTGGGCGAGCTGCCGCACGACGTCGCCGCCTGCCTGCGGTTCGGGGCGGGCGCGGTGATTCTCGTGGTGTTGCTGTGCGTGCGCCCGGGTTCGGCGCGCTTTTCCTGGCGTGACCTGGTGCGAGCCGGGCTGGTCGGGCTCGTCGGGGTGTTCGCGTACAACTTCTTTTTCTTCTGGGGGCTTTCCCTCGCCCCCGCGATCGACGGCAGCATCATCGTGCCCGTGCTCAGTCCCGTGCTGACCACGCTGTACTTCCTGGTGACCGGTAAGGAATCGGCGTCCGGTGCGCGCATCGCCGGGCTGGTGCTGGGGATCGCGGGCTCGGTGGTGTTCTTCCTCGGCGTCGGCGGGGGTGGTGCGGGGTTCAGCGGAACCCGCCTCGCCGGCGACTTCGTCTACCTGGCGGGCGCGGCGTGCTGGGCCGCGTACAGCATCGCGTCGAAGAAGGTGCTGAGCGGCATGGAACCGTTGCGGGCCACGACGTATGCGACGGGTGTGGGCGCGTTGGCGTTGGTGCTTGTCGCAATTCCCTCATTTTCTGGTACTGAATGGACATCGGTGTCCACGCTCACGTGGGGGAACCTCGTGTTCCTCGCGATCGGACCGACGGCGATCGCGTACCTGTTCTACTACCGGGGGTTGCGGGCCGTCAGCCCGGTGACCGCGACGATCACCATGTTCGCGGTGCCGGTGTTCGGCACTGTGACTTCCGTGGTGTTCCTCGGTGAGTCGTTCACCGCCGTGCAGGTCGCGGGTGCGGTGATCACCGTCGTGGGGGCGCTGCTCGCCGTCACTCAGGGGAAATTTCTCACATCCGAACGAAAGAAGGTTCACCGGTGACCGAAGCCGTCGTGGAGTTGCTGCGAGAACGCCGGCGCAGCGGGAGCACCCCCGGAAACCGCGGCGACGACGCTCGCCTGGTGCTGCTCATCGAGGGCGGGAGCTCTCGAGGTGCGTATTCGAGCGGCATGACGATCGCCATCGAACAACTCGGATTGCTGCCGCTGTTCGACGCCGTCTACGGGAGCTCCGCCGGCGCGCTCAACGGCGCGTGGCTGCTGTGCGGACGTGCGGAAAGCACCCAGCACGCGTGGTGGGACCCGATGATCATGGGCCGGACGATCAACCCGAAGCGCCTCCTGAGCCGGCGGCCGGTGGTGGACACGGAGTTTCTCGTCCACACGCTCTACACCGAGGTCGTCCCGATGGGGTTCCGGGAGATCCTCGACAACCCCGTCGAGTTCCACCCCACCGCCACCGACGCGATGACCGGCGAGTCCGCCGACCTGCACGAGCACCTCCACGACCAGGCCGGCTTGCAGGCCGCCCTGCGCGCGTCGACCGCCATGCCCCTGCTCGCGGGCGAACCGATCGAGATCGCCGGCCGACACTTCGTCGACGCCGGCGTGAGCGAATCCGTTCCCATCCGAACAGCGCTTGCGCAGAAAGCGACACACCTCGTCGCCTTCCGCACCCGACGTTCCGACGAGACCACTGCGACCGCTCCCTCCCGCGGCGAACGCCTCGTCGCGACCCGCTGGTTCGCCCGCCACGCACCGGGCGCCCTCGAACCCTGGCTCGCCCGCGCAACCCTCAGATCCGAAGAGGAACGCCTGCTGGCCACGCACCCCGCGACCCTGCAGATCCGCCCGCCCCTCGGCAGCCCCCACATCGGCCGCACCGAGCGCCGCCCGCACCTCATGCGCGCCGCCGTGGACACGGGCCTCCACGCGGCGCTGAACGCGCTCGCCGCGGTGAAGGAAACCCCATGACCGACAGCACCACGCCCGCCAACACCACCGAGTCGCCCGACCGCGTCCGCAGCGCCACCACCGAACCCGCCGAGCGGGCGTGCGCCACCACCGAGCACAAACGCACCTCAGCCGCGGCCACGACGACAGAGCCCGCAGCGCGGGTGCGCACCGTGGCCAGCGACCACACACCCACCGCCAAAACCGAGTCCGCCGAGCACAAACACACCACCACCCCGGAGCCCGCCGAGCGGATGCACACCACCACCACCAAATCCGCCAAGCCCGCCGCCACCACCGCGCCAGCCGAGCGCACACGCATCGCAGAGCCCGCCAAGCTCGCCGCCGGCACCGAACCCGCCGAGCGGGTCCGCACCGTTTCCTGGGCCGATCACCTCGCGTTCGCCAGTGCGGCGGCCGAGCTCAGCGGCCTGGAGTTCCTGCGGGCCATGGCGCGCGGCGACATCCCATCCGCGCCGATGATGGACCTCGTCGGCCTTCGGTTGGTGTCGGCGTCGCCTGGTGAGACCGTTTTCCGCCTCACACCGGGCGAGTACCACTACAATCCGATGTGGACCGTCCACGGTGGCCTCTACGCCACGATGCTCGATTCGGCGGCCGCGTGCGCCGTGCACACGACCCTCCCGCTCGGCAGCGGGTTCAGCACTCTGGACCTTTCCGTCCGTTTTCTCAAGGCCATCCGCATCGACACAGGGCCGATCACCGCCACCGGCCGCGCGCTCCACTCGGGGTCCCAGGTCGTCCTGGCCGAAGCGCGCCTCGAGGACACCGCGGGCACGCTCCTGGCCACCGCGACGGCGAACTGCTTCGTGTCCCGTGCGCCTGGAACGTAACGAAGGAGACGAATGCCGCGATCGAGTGATCGACCCGCGGATCCGAGGAGCAGTCTGTGTCAGCACGTGCCATCGTCGCCATCACCAGCGTTGCGGCTCTCATCGTCGGGGTGTTCCTCACGTTCCGCGGCATGATCGGAGGCCCGGACTTCGTGACCCCGTCCGGCGAGGCGTGTGACCCCGCGATCGCTTGGCAGGACTACACCCTCGACGACTGCTTCCCCGTGGAACGGCACAGCCCGGTCGTCGCCCTTGTCCTCGCGCACCTGGGGCTCCTCGGGCTGATCCACGCGCGCTTGGTCATGACGCGCAAGAAGAAGCTCGGCGCGCGCTGACACGGCCCAGGACGGCGACCTCCGCGGCGATCGGGTCGGCGAAGCTCGCGCCGCCTTCGCCGGCCTCGGGGGACATGGTCAGCACGGGAAGATCCGGCGTGCACGGTGGACGGAGATCCACTTCAGCGTGGTGAACTCGGTGAGGCTCCACTCGCCGTTGAGGCGGCCCGGACGTTTCTCGCCACCGAATGCCCCGATGGGTTCGTCGTGGATGGTGGCGTCGTTGACGTGGACCATGCCGGTCTCGATGCGCCGCCGACGGCGTCCAGATCTCATCGAACGGCTACGGATGCCGGTCCCGAGGGCGGAGTGACCACCCGGACAGACATCACTGGCCGTTCAGTCCGGTTTCGGGGCAAATCGCCCGGACGGGCGCACACTGTGACCCGCGGAGCAGCCGCTCTCCCTCCCCCGCTGCTCCGCCCCCTCGCCGGCAGGTGGTGACGGAGTCCCCCGAAACCCGTCACCGCCTGCTTCCCCACCGCCCATCGAAAGTCGTGGTCTGCCCCACTAGCCAAACCAAAAGGGGAGCGACTTGTGACACCGCTTGATGCACAACGCGCAGCGATCCTGCGCCGCGACGACTTGGTCACCGTCGGCCGGGTCCGGGCCCGCGGCCGTGTGGCGGTGCATTTCGGTGGACCGCGCGTGCCAGGTGCAGTTGCCCGCCGACGTCGCGGGCACCCGTCGCATCACGGCGGACGAGAAAGCGACCCTGGCCCCACCTCCGGTTCGGCAGAGTTGATACGGCACGCCACTGCCTCAACAACGTAAGTAAAGGCTTCAACACACAAGATCGACACGGGCCGGCGGCCGGAGCGCGGGCTCCGGGCGCCGGCCCGCCGGCGCCACGCGCCCTGCGCAACGGGGGTGGCGTCGCGGAAGGGCAGGCCGCCCGGAGGAAAGCCGGTAGTGGCGGGAGACGCGGCGCCGACCCGCCGCGGCCACGCGCGTTACGCGACGGGGATGGCGTCGCACAAGGGTCAGGCCGCCCGAAGGAAAGCCGGCAATGGCGCGAGAACGAACACCGGCCCGCCGCGCCCACAGGCCCCTGCGCGACGAGGATGGCGCCGCGCAGGGCCGGGCCGCCCGGACGAAAGCCGGTAGTGGTGGAAGACCCGGCGCCGACCCGCCGCGGCGGCAGGCCCCGCGCGGCGGGGATGGCGTCGCACAAGGGTCAGGCCGCCCGAAGGAAAGCCGGCAATGGCGGGAGAACGAACACCGGCCCGCCGCGCCCACAGGCCCCGCGCGCCGGGGATGGCGTCGCGCAGGGGCGGGCCGCCCGGACGAAAGCCGGTAGTGGTGGAAGACCCGGCGCCGACCCGCCGCGGCGGCAGGCCCCGCGCGGCGGGGATGGCGTCGCACAAGGGTCAGGCCGCCCGAAGGAAAGCCGGTGGTGGCGGAAGAACGGGCACCACCGCGACCAAAGCTCAGTGCGGCGAAGGCACGCGGCCCAGGAAGTCGCGGATGTGGGCGGCGACCTCGGCGCCGGCGGTTTCCAGGAGGAAGTGGCCGCCGTCGAGGAGGTGGATTTCGGCGGTGGGCACGTCGGTGGTGAAGGCGGTGGCGCCGTCCGGGCCGAAGATCGGGTCGTTCTTGCCCCAGACCGCGAGGACGGGCGGCTGGGTCTTGCGCAGGTACTCGTGCAGGGCGGGGTACAGCGGCGGGTTGGTGGCGTAGTCGCGGAAGAGCGCGAGCTGGATCTCGTCGTTGCCCGGGCGTGAAAGCAGGGCGAAGTCATGGTTCCAGGTGTCGGGGCTGACGAGGGTTTCGTCGGGGACGCCGGTGAGGTACTGCCACTTCGTCAGCTCGAGGCTGAGCGCGCTGCGGATGCCGGCCTCGGTTTCGGCGTTCTGCTCGGCCTGGTAGTCCCACACGACCTTCCAGAACCCCTCGACGAAACCGGCGTCGTAGCCGTTGCCGTTCTGCGTGACGATCGCGGTGATGGCGTCGGGGTTCGCGAGCGCGAGGCGCCAGCCGATGGGGGCGCCGTAGTCCTGCACGTAGATCGCGTAGCGGGTGATGTCGAGCTGACGCAGCAGGCCGGCCGTGAGGTCCGTCAGCGCCTCGAAGGTGTAGTCGAACTCGTCGGCCGAAGGCGCGTCGGACAGGCCGAAACCGAGGTGGTCGGGCGCGATCACGTGGTAGCGGTCGGCCAGCGCCGGGATCAGGTTCCGGAACATGAACGAGCTGGTCGGGAAGCCGTGCAGCAGCACGAGCACGGGGGCGTCGGCGGGCCCGGCCTCGCGGTAGAAGAGCTGCCGGCCGTCGACGGTGGCGTAGCGGTGGTGGACTGCGGCCATGAGTTCTAACTCCTCACGAGTTGTTTGATGGTTAGTACTCAAACAGGGCGTGCCTAACTTGTCAACCCCGAGTTTGCCGGTTATCCTGGAGTCGTGACCGACGAGAAGCTGCTGCTCGACCTGCTGAACACCACTCCGGTGCTCGACGGGACGCCTCAAGACGAGCTCGCCGACGCCGAGCTGGGCCGCGAGTGGCTCGCCGCCCACGGCCAGCCGACGTCCGCGCAGGAGTGGCGCGCGCTGGTCGACGTGCGCGCGGCGTTGCAGGACGTCGTGCGCGGCGACGCGGGGCCCGAGGCGCTGGCCCCGTTCGTCGACGGCCTCAGCTACCGCGCCGTCTTCGACGACGGCGGGATCAAGTGGGACCTCGACACCGCCTCCGGGCGCGCGGCCGCCTCGCGCGCGGTGCTGGCCTGGGACACGCTGCGCCACGCGAGCCCCGGCCGGCTGCGGCCGTGCGCGAACCCGGAGTGCCGGCTGTTCCTCATCGACCACAGCAAGCCGAACACCGCCCGCTGGTGCTCGATGGCCGTGTGCGGCAACCGCATGAAGGCCCGCCGCCACTACCAGCGCACCCGCCAGGCCGGCGCGTGACCGGCCACCGGGCGGGTGCCGACCATGGGTGACGACGACATCGGGCGCCCGGTTGCGCGCAAACTTCAGCAGGGGCGCGCCGACCGCGGGCTCACTCTCACTCGCCTCGCGGAGCTCACGGGGATCGCCCAGCTGTCGCGCCTCGAGCGCAGGGAACCGCGGCCCTCGATCGGCAGCCCGCAGGTCGCGCGCACGGACGGCGCCTCAATCGGCAGCCTCCCGCAGCTCGCGCCCACGGACGGCGCCTCAATCGGCAGCCCCCTGCAGATCGCGCCCACGGACGCCATCTCGATCGGCAGCCCCCTGCAGCTCGCGCGGACGTACGGCACCTCAATCGGCAAGCTCGTGGCCGACCAGCCCGGCGAGGAATACCACCTGGTGCGCGCCGGACAGGGCGTGGCGCACGAAAACGCCGAGGGACGCGACGAAGTGCTCAGCGGGCCGCGCGCCACGATCGCGGTGGTCAGGCTCGAGCTGGTGCCCGGCACCGAAACCGGCGCCGTGCACCACGCCGGCGAGAGAAGGCGCCACGTCCGCGACGGCGCGCGCTCCAGGGCGCCGAGGAGATGGCGCTCAAGTCCCGCGGCTCCATCCGGTTCGGGCTCCGGCCGCACGCACCGGCTGCACAAGACGACGAGGAGATCGCGCTCAGGTCCGGCGGCCCCACCCAGTTCGACCTCCGGCCGCACGCACCGGCTGCACAACCCGTCCGCCCGTGCCACGCGGGTGGGCATCGCGTTCGTCGTCCACCATTCCGTGTGCGGTTCCGGACACCCCTGAGGAGGCAGACGTGCGTGTAGTGGCATTGCGGCGTTATCCGGTGAAATCCATGCTCGGCGAGGAAGTCACGGAAGCGCGGGTGGGCGCGGCCGGCCTCGATGGCGACCGCACGCTCGCCGTGATCGATTCCGACACCGGCTTTGTCGCGACGGCGAAACACCCGCGCTTGTGGCGCCGGCTCCTGGAGCTGGCGGCCGAGACCGACGGCCGGGTGTTCATCACCTTCCCGGACGGCACCAGACTGGCCGCCGACGACCCCGAAGCCGGCTCGCGGCTGTCGGACCTGCTGGGCCGCGCGATCACGGTGTCCGGGATCCGGCCCGACGGCGCGTCCGTCGAACGCCCGGACCCGGAAGACGTCCTCGACAACGGCGTGAGCGCCGTCGTTCCGGCCCAGACCCTGCAGATCGGCCAGGGCACGCCCGGGCGCAACTTCGTGGACCACTCCCCGATCCACCTCATCAGCACCGCAACGCTGGACCACCTCGACACCGAGGCCATCCGCTACCGGCCGAACCTCGTCATCGCGACCCCGCCCGGCACCGGCGCGTTCGTGGAGAACCACTGGCTGGGCAAGGAAATCCAGTTCGGCGACGCCGGAACGGGCGCGCGGCTGAGGGTCACGCTGCCGACCCCGCGGTGTGCCGTGCCGTCACTCGCCCACGGCACGCTGCCGCGCAACCCGCAGGCGGTGCGGGCGGTGATGGCGGGCAACCGCATCGACGTCGCGGGCCTCGGCAAGGCCATGCCGTGCGCGGGCGCGTACGCCGAGGTCGTGCGGCCGGGCACGCTCCACCTGGACGACCCGATCACCGTGTCCTGAACGCATTGTGTTCCGTTCTGAACAGCACCGTGTCCTGAAAACACCGCGTCCCGAACGCGCCCGGCCCCGAACGCACCCGGGGTCCTGAACGCACCCGGTCCTGAATGCTCAGTCGCCGACGAACACCAGTGCGTCCGACAGCGGTTTCCGCGTGAGGGCGGGGACCTCGCAGTCGTCGGCCGGATAGCCCACCGGGAAGAGGATGTACGGCCGCTCGGTCGACGGACGGTGCAGCACCCGGCTCAGGAACGCCATCGGGTTCGGTGTGTGCGTCAGCGTCGCGAGCCCCATCGAGTGCAGCGCGGCGAGGAAAAACCCACACGCGATCCCGACGCTTTCGGACGCGTAGCACGTCTTCTGCAGCTGTCCGTTCGGCAACACCCGGTGTTTCTGCGCGAACACCACCACGAGCCAGGGTGCGACTTCCAGGAACTCCTTGTGCTCGTCCGTTTCCAGCGGCGCGAGCGCGGCACGCCACTCGGGGATCTCGCGTTCGTGGTAGAAACGTTGCTCTTCTTGTTCGGCCGCCACCCGGATCTGGTGTTTCACCACCACATCCTGCGTGGCGACGAACGTCCACGGCTGCTGGTGCGCACCACTGGGTGCGGTGTTGGCCGCCCGCACCGCGAGCTCGATCGCCTCGGCCGGCACGGGATCGGGTGAGAACCAGCGCACCGACCGCCGCCGGTCCAGGTGGCGGTGGAACTCGGCGCCGCGGCGCAGCCCCTCGTCGACAGGCAGCCGCAGCGGGGCGTACGCCGCGAACGGGTATCGGTGCTTCCGCGTCTGAGTCACCTCGGCAACACTGCCAACCAGCGACTACCGAGTCCAGCTTGAAGAACTGAGCCCAGTTATATGATCAGCTCATGAATCTGCCGAACGTGACGATCCGGCAGCTCGAATACCTGATCGCCGTCGCCGAAACGGGCTCGCTCACCACCGCGGCCGAGCGCTGCCACGTCTCACAGGCCGCCATCTCCCTGGCCCTCACCGAGGTGGAACGCGCCCTCGGCCTGCGGCTGGTGATCCGTTCACCCCGGCGTGGCGCTTCGCTCACCGCGGCGGGCAAACAGGTGCTCACCGACGCGCGGCGGGTGGTCGGGGCCATGAGCGACCTCGGCGTCGAGGCCCGGGGGCTGAGCCGCGACGTGAGCGGCACGCTGGTCGTCGGCTGCTACGGCCCGATCGCGCCGTTCCACCTGCCGGCCGCGATCGCGACGTTCGAAAACGACCATCCGGACGTGTCGGTGCGCTTCGTCGAGGGCAGCCTGCCCGAGATCCAGGACCACCTGCTCGACGGCCGGTGCGAGATCGCGTTCCTTTACCAACAGGACGTCTACCCGGCGATCACGTTCCGGACCCTGTACGACCAGCAGCCCGCGATCCTCCTGCCGGGCGACCACCGGCTGGCCGGCCGCGAGTCGGTCTCGCTCGAAGAGCTGGCCGACGAGCCCTTCATCCTGCTCGACGTGCCCCCGAGCGAGCGCTACTTCCGTGCCGTGTTCGAGTCCGCGCAGCTGGCGATGGTTCCCGCACACCGGGCGCGAAGTTTCGAACTCGCACGGTCGCTTGTCGCACGCGGTCTCGGCTACTCGATGACCGTTCAGCAACCCGCGCTGTCGCATTCCTACGAAGGCCTGGCAGTAATCGCACTTCCGTTGCGCGAAAAGGCACCTTCGACACCCGTCATCATGGGCTGGCCGGCCGGAGGCCCGCTCACGCACCGAGCGCAGGTGTTCCTCGACCACTGCGAACGACTGTTCGCGGACGGCCACTGACGTCAATGTCCCGGCCGCAACACCCCGGCCATGACACCCCACCTCAGCGTCCCAGCCGCCGCGGCCCACCTCAGCGACGCGAAGCGAACGCCCGATCCAGCCCCGTCCTCGCTCCACCGCGGCCGAGCGTGTCGTGCAACCGCTTGCCATCGACGTACACCCCGAGCTTGTTCGGGTCGAACGCGACGAACCCCGCGACCGCCGCCGACTCCGCCGGAGCGTCCGTATAGGACCACGCCGCCCCGGACTGCCCACCGATGGCGTAGTACGTCGCCACCCCCTTGTACGGGCACCGAGTCCGCAAGGTCTCCTCGGCCAACGCGGTCTCGTCGACGTCCGCCCGCGGCAAATACCACTGCGGCTCCCGGTCCGATTCGTACAGCACCCGCGACCGGCGCGACTTCGCGACCACCCGTCCGTCCACTTCGACCACTACCTCGCGCGAGGCGTTCCGGACGTCGATGCGGTGGTAGGGGTCCGCGGCATGAGCGGTGACGGGCTCGTCCTCCTCCTGGAACCCGTCCATCGCCCGCCACGAGAAAGCGACGAGGTTCGCGAACTCAGCCGCATGAGCCGGCGGCCGCACGTGCTGCCACGCCGCGCCCTCGTGAACCCAGTCCCCGACGCGGACGGCGAACCACGCCGTCTTCCCGAGATCCGGGTGCAGCGTCGTGCGCTGGCGGAACTCCAGCACCTCGACCCGCACGTCCGCGGCCGGGAAGTACGCGACCGGAAACCGGCCCGGCGTGTGCAGGAGAACGACGTCCTCGCTGTCCGCGATCCACTCCCCCGCGAACCGCACCCGCAGCCGGCGTCGCAGGGGTTCGCGGTACGACAGGCGATCCGGCAACGCGCCGGGCACGAGGAACTTGCCCCGGAACACGTCCGGCTGCGGAGCGAGCAACCACGGCAACGGCATCACGAACCTCCGTTCATCGTTTCGATCCCCCACGACGCGCCCGATCGGGACCGCGCCGAACCCTTACGACCGTCCACTCAGGACAGCGTCACACCAGCGGCTCGCCACCGTCGACGCCCAGCGACACCCCGGTCACGAACCCGTTGGTGAGCGCGAAGAGCACCGCGTCGGCGATGTCCTCCGACGTCCCGATCCGCCGCGCGGGGTTGCTCGCCGAACGCTGCGCGAAGAGCGCGGCCTTCTTGTCGTCGCCGAGGGCGTCGTACGCGCCGGTGTCGATCGTGCCCGGCGAGACGGCGTTGACGCGGATCGGTGCGAGCTCCACCGCGAGCGCCTTCGTCAACGAGTCCACCGCGCCGTTGGTGGCGGCGACGGCCAGCATCCCGATCGACGGCTTGCGGGCCGTCGCGCCGGAGAAGATCACCATCGAGCCGTCGGCCGGCATCTTCGGGGCCAGGTGCTTCGCCAGCAGGATCGGGCCGATGACCTTGGTCTCGAACGAAAGCGCGATCGTGCCCTGCGCCAGGTCACCGACCAGGCCGCGGGCGCGGGCCGACGCCGTGGACACGACGTGGTCGACCTGCCCGAGACGCTCGGCGAGCGCGGCCACGCTGGCTTCGTCGGTCAGGTCGACCGTTTCGACCGAGACGCCCGGATCGTCGTACGCGCCCTTGAGCTTCTCCTCGTCGCGACCGGCGACGACGACCTCCGCACCCGCGGCGCGCACCGCGAGCACCACCGCCCGGGCGATGCCACTACCGCGACCGACGACGAGAACCTTGCGTCCCTTGAGGGATTCGGACATGAGTGTGTCTCCTTTGCACAGTCCCGCGAGGAAGCGTAGGCCGGGGGCTCGGCCCGCTTCATGAAAGTTTTCTGCCCGTGAGCGAGAGCCGGCGAATGCTTCACCCACCGTCTAACTAACGCGTACAACTACGCTATACCCATTAGTCTCACAGATGCAAGGCCCGGACTTTCACCCAGCCGAACGATCAAGGTCGACAGCCGGATACCCACCTAATGGTTGCCATCCATCCATGCACAAAACCTCACCTGACCAGCCACAACATCGATGGCTCCCCGCCGCGCCCGGGCCCTACGGTGGAAGAGTCCACAGAGGAGCACGGGAGGGACGGCCGTGGAGACAGCGCTGGAAAACCGGACGGTTCTGGTCATCGGACGGCCGAGCGGCATCGCCCGGGCGGTCACGCTCGCGGCCCGCGCCGAGGGCGCCCAGGTCGTGGTCGCGGGCCGCGACCCGGCCAAGCTGGCCCAGGCCTACGACGACGAGGGCATCCGCGCCGAAGAGGTCGACGTCACCGTCGACGAGTCCATCGCCGCACTGGCCGAACGTCTGGGCCAGGTCGACCACCTCGTCACCACGGCGTCGTCGCGCGCCCGCGGCCTCCTCGAAGAGCTGGACCGCGACGCGCTGCGCCGCTCGTTCGACACGAAGGTCATCGGACCTGTCATGCTCGCCAAGCACTTCGCGCCGCACCTCTCCGAAGACGGATCCTTCACGCTGTTCTCCGGCGTGGCCGCGTTCAAGCCCGCGGTCGGTTTCCTCGGCGTCGCCATCACCAACGGCGCAGCCGACTTCCTCACCCGCTCGCTGTCACTGGAGCTGGCGCCGATCCGCGTCAACGCCATCTCCCCGGGTGTCATCGACACCGGCATCTGGGACGCCCTGGGCGAAGAAGGCAAAGCCGCCTACTTCGAGCACTTCCGCACGCACAACCCGGCGCGGCGCATCGGCACCGTCGACGACATCGCGTCGGCCGTGCTCTTCGCGATGACCAACCCGTTCCTGACCGGCGTGACCCTGCGCGTCGACGGCGGCGAACCCCTGACCTGAGCCGAAAACCGGTGGCCCCGAGGCATCGAGGCCACCGGTCCGCCCGTCACACAGCTGCGTCACGCCCCAGGCGCACCGGCAGCTCCGCGTGACCGTTGGACAGGAACGAGCTCATCGGCACCAGCCGTGCCGACGGTTCCGCGAAAGCGAGGTCCGGGAACCGCTCGAACAACATCCGCAACGCCGTCGTCGCCTCCAGCCGCGCCAGCGGGGCACCGAGGCAGTGGTGGATCCCATGCCCGAACGCCAGGTGCCGCTTCACCCCGCGCATGATGTCGAACTCGCCCGCGGTCTCGCCGTACTCCGCCTCGTCCCGGCCGGCCGCGGCGTAGGCGGCGAGGATCGCGTCGCCCTCGGGGATGACGACGTCACCCAGGTCGATGTCGGCCACCGCGTACCGCAGCGGCAGGTACGCCACGGGTGCTTGCCACCGCAGGGTTTCCTCGACCGCGTCGCTCCACGTGCGCTCGCCGGACCGCACGAGCGCGAGCTGCTCCGGGTGCGTGAGCATCGCCGTCACGGCCTGGTCCAGCAGGTTCACGGTCGTCTCGTGCCCGGCGGTCAGCATGAGGATGAGGGTGTCGACGACCTCGGCGTCGGTGAGCCGGCCGAAGCGGTCGGAGTCGGCCTGGATGATCGCGCTCGTCACGTCGTCGCCGGGCCGCGCGCGTTTCTGCTCGGCCAGGCCCGTGAGGATCCGGTACATGTCCTCGGCGTTGGCCTGCGCGGCTTCGGGGGTGGTCGTCGTGTCGAAGACGGTGTCCACCACCTTGCGCAGGCCGGCGCGCTGTGAGTCGTCCACACCGAACAACCGGCAGATGACCTCCACCGGCAGCTGATACGCGAAAGCCGCTCGCAGGTCGACGACGTCGGCCCGGCCCAGCGCGGCCACCTCGTCGAGCAGCGTCGCCGTGATGCGTTCCACCCACGGCTTGAGCTCCATCGTCCGCTTCGCGGTGAAGCCCGACGCGACCAGCGAGCGCAACCGCCGGTGGTCGCTTCCGTAGGCGGTGAACATGTTCTGCACCGAAACCCAGAGCCGCAGCGGCCAGTCGGCGGCGATGCGGTCTTCCTTCCACGCGGCCCAGTGCTGCCGCGGATCCTTGGACACTCTGCTGTCGGTCAGCAGGGACTTGAGCGTGCCGGCGTGGCCGACCGCCCAGGCACGGACCCCGCCCGGCAGCTCCACCACCACCGCCGAGCCGCCGGCGCGCAACCGCGCGCCCTCCGCTTGGATGTCGGTCCCGTCGACGTCGAGTACAAAAGCCTGCAGCTGATCCACGTACGCGCTTCTTCCGTGATCGGGGGAACGCGCGCCAGAGCCGCGAGAATCATTGCGGGAGAAGAGAGTGCGAACCCATTTCGCGTTCCCGGTCGACAACCAGGTCGAGCGTCACGGTAGCCGCGTCAGGCGACGCGGAACCCGCGGCGCCGAGGCCGAAAGAATTCCGTCACACTCTCAGTTCGCGCGCGCCGGACGGCCTCCGGGCAACCCACGCCGTCGAAGATCGCCCACGAACAGGTCGACCAGCGAGTCCGACGGCGCCGCGACCACCACGACGATCTCCCGCTCCACCAGAGGATCCAGCCGCCGCACCACCCCCGGCGGGCGAGGAGGCAGCGCCGAGACGGGAACGATCGTCACGCCCATGCCCGCGGCCGCGAGCTGCGCGGCCGTGCGGGGGCTCCTGGTGCGCAGCACGGGATCCAGCACCACACCGTGGTCCGCGGCCAGCTGGTCGAGCCACACCGACAACCCGTTGTCACTCACGAAATGGACGAACGGCTCCGCCGCGAGATCCGCGAACGGCACCGACAGGCGTTCGCCGAACGGGTGGCCCGCCGGCGCGACGACCACCACCTCCTCCTCGCCGAGCACTTCGAGGTGCTCACCCGTCTCCGACGGCCGCGGTCCGACGGCGACGTCGACCTCGCCCGACGCCACGAGTTCCACCATCCGGTCGGAGCTGGTGTGCTCACTGAGCTCGATCAGCACCTCGGCCCGGCGCGCCCGCCAGTGCCGCAGCACCGGGACGAGCAGCCACGCCGTCATGGTCTCGGCGCAGGCGATCCGCAGCCGCCCCGCGCCGCCGGACCCGATCTGCCGGCCCACGCGCACCGCGCGTTCGGACGCCTTCAACGCCACCCGCGCCTCTTCCGCGACCGCGTGGCCCGCGGCGGTCACCCGCACGCCACGGCCCATCTTCTGCACCATCGGGGTGCCGATCTCGCGTTCGAGCGAGGCGAGCTGGTGCGACAGCGCGGGCTGCGACATCTGCAACGAGGCCGCGGCACGCGTCACCGAGCCCTCTTCCACGAGGGCGACCAGACATTCCAGGGCGCGCAGCGTTGTCATTCGGAAAATCTAACAAGATCCTCCGGAAATTTCATGTGACGTGACCATTTCCCGCACACCGCGGAAAACGCGCCCACAGTAGTTTGGCGCCATCGCGGAAGGAGCAGGCGTGCCAACGCTGGTGTCGGTCAACGTGGGAATGCCCAAGGACGTCGAGTGGAACGGCAGGATCGTCCACACCGGCATCTGGAAGGGCGCGGTCAGTGGCCCCCGGATGGTGCGGCGGCTCAACGTCGACGGCGACGGGCAGGGCGACCCGGCCGGGCACGGCGGCGAGCAGCGCGCGGTGTTCGTCTACCAGCTGGAGTCGATCGAGTACTGGCAGGCGTACTTCGGGCACGACAGCTACGAGTTCGGGCAGTTCGGCGAGAACTTCACCGTCACCGGGATGCCCGACGACGAAGTGTGCGTTGGCGACCGCTACCGCATCGGCGAGGCGGAGTTCGAGGTGACGCAGCCGCGCGTCACGTGTTTCCGCGTCGGCATGCGCCTGAACGAGCCGGAGCTGCCGTCGCTGCTGGTGTCCCACGGGCGGCCTGGGTTCTACTTCCGCGTCCTGCGCGAGGGCCACGTCGCGGCCGGCGACGAGATCGTGCGCACCCGGCGCGGCCCGCACGAGATGACCGTCGCCGACGTCGACGCCCTGCTCTACACCCCGAACCGCACCACCGAAGCGCTCGAGTCCGCCGTCGACATCCCCGCGCTGAGCCCCGGCTGGCGCCAGTCGTTCCGCGAGCTGCTCAGCCCGGCCGAGAAGCCCGCTGACCCGGGCTGGACCGGGTTCCGGCCGCTGACCGTGACGAAGGTCGTGCGCGAGAGCGCGACCATCACGTCCGTCCACCTCGACGCGCCCGGCGAAGCCCTCCCGGCCGCGCGGCCCGGCCAGTACCTCACCGTGCGGCTGCCGGGTGCCGGCGAAACGCCGCTGGTCCGCAGCTACTCGCTCTCGACGACCGAGGGCTACCGCATCAGCGTGAAGCGCGACGGCGCCGCCAGCACCTACGTGCACGACGTGCTGAAGGCCGGCGACACCCTCGACGCGGCCGCGCCCCGCGGCGACTTCGTGCTGGAGCCGGGTTCCGGCCCGGTCGTGCTGGTGTCCGCCGGCGTCGGTGTCACCCCCGTCCTGGCGATGCTGCACCAGCTCGCCGCGGAGGAGCCCGAGCGTGAGGTCTGGTGGATCCAGACGGCCCGCAACGCTGCGGACCAAGCGTTCGAGCTCGAAGTCCGGGGTCTGCTCGCGAGGCTGCCGAACAGTCACGCGCACTTTTTCCACACCCGGCCGGAATCCGGCGCGGACAGCCGTCGCGTCACCGGCCGGACGCTGAAGGAGCTCGCCCTGCCGGCCGGCGCCACCGCGTACGTCTGCGGCCCGCCGTCCTTCATGGACGACGTCCGCGAAGCTCTCGTCGCGCTGGGCTGCACCGACGTGCGCACGGAACTCTTCGGCGCCCTCGCCGCGATCAACCCCGGCGTGCGCGAGGCCGGCACCGTCGCGCCCCACCCGCCGGACGGCCCGCCCGGAACCGGCCCCGCCGTCACCTTCGCCCGCAGCGGCCTCACGGTCCGCTGGCGCGACGACGGGGAAACCCTGCTGGAGCTGGCCGAAGCGTGTGCCGTGCCCACTCGTTGGGCCTGTCGCAGCGGCGTCTGCCACACCTGCGACACCCCGCTGCTCGCCGGCACGACGACGTACGACCCGGCGCCGCTCGAACTGCCCCCGGCCGGGCGGATCCTCGTGTGCTGCGCCCGGCCGGAGACCGACGTCGTGCTCGACCAGTAGGTCACCGACCGCGCCGGCGCGGGGACACCAGCCCGGCGATCGAGCACCCGGCCAGGATCACGCCCAGCACGGCCACGACCACCTCCAGCGCGGGCTGGTTCACGCTGGAGGTGCTGAGCACCAGCACGGCTTGAACGGCCAGCGCGAGACCGACGAGGAGCCAGAGCACGCACAGCCCCGCGGTTCGCGGGATCACGTGCCACCGAGTGCCAGCCGACATGAGAACTTCCCTTCGTCCGGGTCGGCACCTGGCTACCCGGCGGCCCCGTCGGCCGAACCGGTCCCACGCCGATCTTGGTCGCACGGACCGATTTCGGTGCTCGAACGGACAACGGTTCAGCGGGCGGGCCGCATCGCGAACCCGGCCGAGACGAGGGCGAGCACGACCACCGCGGCGAGTACGCCCAACGCGATCGGCAGCCGCGCCGTGAACGCCGCCGTGTTCAGGATCGCGCCGAGCACCGACACCGACATCAGCGCGCCCGACTGCCGGCTCGTGTTCTGCACGCCGGACGCGACACCCGACTGGTGCACCGGCACGCTCGGGACCAGCAGCGACGTGAGCGCGGAGAACGCGATCGTGCTCGACACCCCGACCAGCAGCAGGCCGGCTGCGACCGGTACATACGCCGGGGCCCCGGTGAAGACCAGCAGCACCGCGACGCCCGACGCGCAGCAGGCGAACCCGGTCAGCAGCGCCACGGGGTTGCCGAACCTGCGCGACAGCGGCCGGTAGAGGACGAGCGAGCCGATCGTCGACCCGACCGTGAGCGGCAGGAGCGCGATCCCGGCCTCGCCCGCCGACCAGCCGCGCACCTGCTGGAAGTACAGCGACATCACGAAAAGCGTGCCGTAGAAGAGGAACCCCATGAACGCGGCGCTTGCCACCGCGACCGTGCGCACGCGGACCGAGAAGAACCCCCGCGGCAGCATGGGCTGCGCGACGCGGCGTTCGACCAGCCAGAACGCGGCGGCGGACAGGAGGCCGCCGGCCAGCAGGCCGAGGCTGAGCGGGGAGCTCCAGCCCGCGCTGCCGCTCACGATCACGCCGGCGGTGATCAGCCCGAGCGCGGCCACGGCCGTGACCTGCCCGGCGTGGTCGACCTTGCGCTTGTGGCGCGGCGCCTCCGTGATCCCGGCCCGGGCCAGCAGGATCGCGGCGACACCGATGGGCAGGTTGATCAGGAAGATGCTGCGCCAGCCGAACGCGTCGATCAGCAGCCCGCCCACCATGGGCCCGACCGCGGTGGAGATCGCGCCGGTGGACACCCAGATCGCCGTGGCGCGGGCGCGTTCGCCGTCGTCGGAGAACAGCGTGCGGATCAGCGCGAGCGTCGCCGGCAGCAGCGCTGCCGCGCCCACGCCCTGCACGACGCGGGCGGCGATGAGCACGTGCACCGACGGCGCCAGCGAGCAGGCCAGCGAGGCGGCGGTGAAGATCGCGGTGCCCCAGAGGAAACACCGGCGCAGGCCCCAGCGGTCGCCCAGCGCACCCGCTGTGAGCAGCAGCGCGGCGAGGCACAGCGTGTACGCGTTGATCACCCACTGGACCGAGGCCAGGGACGTCTTCAGGTCGTCGCGCAGCGCGGGCACGGCGATGTTGAGCACGCTGCCGTCGAGGATGATCGCGAAGTACCCCAGGCAGATCCCGGTGAAGCCCACGGTCCGGGCTCTTGCGGCCATCAGGGCTCCTTTCGCGAGGCTTCCCGCGAATGTAGCCGCCGCGACCGAATCCGGGCGGCACGACGCGGCGCATTCCTTAATCGAATGATAAGGATTCCGGATCCGAATTCGTCGACGGCGCGGAACTAGAATGCGGGACGCGGTTACCTGTCGGGTGAGACATTCGGCGACCGTGCTTAAGATGTGGCGAATGTTCGCGCGGAGCGGGTCAGAGGTGGTCTCAGATGTCTCTCGGCTTCCGGCTCCTGGCCAACGTCGAGGTGGTCCGGGGCGAGGAGCCCCAGCCGATCGGCCCGGCCGGGCCACGCGCCATCCTGGTGTCGCTGCTGCTCGAAGCCGGGCAGCCGGTCTCGCTCGACGACCTCGTGGTCCGCGTGTGGGGCGACGAAGCACCCGGCAGCGCGCGGGGCATGGTGCACAGCTACTTCACCCGGCTGCGCACGGCGCTGGCGGGTGAGCACCGGATCGTGCGCCGGGGCCACGGGTACGTGCTCGACGTCGAGCCCGGCCAGGTCGACGTACATCGCTTCCGGCGGCTGAGCGGCCTCGCCCGGCGTTCGGAGGACGCCGAGGAGCAGGTCGGGTTCTACGACGAAGCGCTGGAGCTGTGGCGGGGCGAACCGTTCGCGGGGCTGGACAGCCCGTGGCTGCGGGAGTTCCGCACCGCGCTGCTGGCCGAGCGCGACGAAGTGCTCCTGGCCAGAACGGACCTGCAGCTCGAGCTCGGTCGCCACGCGCAGGTGCTGCCGACGCTCACCAGCCGGGCCGAGCACCACCCGTACGACGAACGTCTGGCCGGGCAGCTGATGGTCGCGCTGCACCGGACCGGCCGCCAGGCCGACGCGTTGCGGCACTTCCAGAAGGTGAAGACGCTGCTGACCGAGGAGCTCGGGGTGAATCCCGGCCCCGCGCTGAGGGCCGTGTACCAGGCGATCCTGCGGGACGAGACCACTGTGGACGATCAACCCGCGCGGTCCGGCCCGGCCGACGACGATCCCGGCCTCCCACCGCCGGTTCCGCGGCAGCTGCCGGCGCCGCCGCGCGCGTTCACCGGGCGCGACCGGGAGCTCTCGGCGCTGGCGGACGCTCCGGTGTCGGTGATCGTCGGCCCCGGCGGGGTCGGCAAGACCTGTCTCGCGCTGCGCTGGGCGCACGACCACGCCGGCCGCTACCCCGACGGGCAGCTGTTCGTCGATCTGCGGGGGTTCGCGCCGTCCGGGGACCGGGTGCCGCCGGAGACCGCCGTGCGCGCGTTCCTCTCCGCGCTCGGCGTGAAGCCGGCGGCCGTCCCGCAGGACCTCGCCGCGATGAGCGGTCTCTACCGCAGCCTGGTGGCGGACAAACGCCTGCTGGTGGTCATCGACAACGCGCTCGACGCCGACCAGGTCACCCCGCTGTTGCCGGGCACCTCGCAGTGCCCGGTGGTGGTCACGAGCCGCAACCGGCTGACCACTTTGGTCTCGAGCCACCACGCCGACCTCATCTCCCTCGACGTCCTCGACGGCGCCGCCGCGCGGCAGCTGCTCGTCTCGCGGCTGGGCCCTTCGCGCACGGCAGCGGAGCCCGCGGCCGTCACCCGGCTCGCCGACGCGTGTGGGGGCCTGCCGCTGGCCCTGAGCATCGTCGTCGGCCGGGCACAGGAGCACCCCGAGTTCGCGCTCACCGCGCTGGCCGACGAGCTCGCCGACTCCGGCTCCACCCTCAACGCGCTGGAGATCGGCACCGACCTCAGCATCCGGGCCGTGCTGCGGACGTCGCTGGCGGCGTTGGCGGGCGAGCCCGCGGAGCTGTTCACGCTGCTCGGTCTCGTGCCCGGCCCGGACATCTCGCTCGACGCCGCGGCGTCACTCGCGGGCAAGACCTACGCGGCGACGCGGACCGCGTTGCGAGTTCTCGAACGCGCTTCGTTGGTCCAGCAACACGAGCCGGGCCGCTTCCGCCTTCACGACCTGGTGCGTGCGTACGCGCGAGAACTCGCACAACTTTCGCGCGACAACGAACAAATCACGTCCGCACTCCACCGTTTGACGTGCTTTTACCTCCACACCCTGGTTCACGCGGTCACTCTCGCCGACGCCGGGCGTCCGCCCATCACCCCCGTGCCGCTCCCCGCGGGGTGCACGCCCGTGCCGCTGCGCGACAGCACCGAAGCCAAGCGGTGGGTGAACACGGAGGCCGAGAACATCGGCGCCGTCCGGTCGGTGGCGAAAGAGCGCGAGTGGCACAAGATCGTGTGGCAGCTGGCGTGGGGCAGCAGCTCGCTCTACGCCACCCAGGGCGACGCGCACCACGCCATCGGGGTCTGGCGCGACGGGCTGGCCGCCGCGCAGATCCTCGGGGAACGCAGCTCCGAATGTCTGGCCCGCCGAGTGATCGCCCAAGCCCTCACCCGCACCGGCCGCCACGAGGAAGCCGTCCAGCACGTGGAGGTGGCGCTGACCATCGCCGAGGAGCTCGGCGACGTGTCGCAGCGGGTGCTCAGCCTCAACGCGTGGTCCGAGATCTCCGTACGGGCGCAGCGGATCGCCGAGGCCGTCGAGCTGAGCACCGACGCGTGGCAGCTGGCCGCCGGGCTGCCCCCGGCGATCCGGGCATGGGTCGGCAACCACCTCGCGTGGGCGTTGCAGCTGGAGCGCCAGTACGACAGGGCGCTGGAGATCTCGGAACAGGCTCTCGCGCTGGCCGACGAGGCCCGCATGAACAACATCCGTCCGGCCCTTTTGGACACTCTCGGCACCATCCACCTCGGCCTCGGGAACCTCGACCGGGCCATCGCCTACCTCGAAGAGGCGCTGGCGCTGTTCGGGGACGAGATGTTCTCCATCCCGGACACCCTGCTCACGCTCGGCGCCGCCTACGAGAAGCTGGGCCGCCACGACCTCGCCTTGAAGAGTCTGCGCCAGGCGGTGGATCTCTACCACCAGCAACATCGCGAGCACGACGGACGGCAAGCCCGGCGTGCACTCGACGACCTCCTGCGGGCGACCCCGTGATCGCGCGGGCGACGTTTCCCGCCTTTCCGGCCAACGCGACCTTTTCCCGCCGCAGGGCCGGGGAGAATCGACCTCGCCGGGCCGCCACCAGCGCGTCCGGCGATCTCGCCTCGACCTAAGGAAAGCCGATGCCCCTCTCGTCCCCCGCACCCGTGCACGGTGAGACCGCCGAAGGTTTCGAGCCGGTGGCCCAGGCTTTCCGCGAGAACTTCGGTGAGCGCGACGAGCTGGGCGCGGCCGTCACCGTCGTGGTGCGCGGCCGGACCGTGGTCGACCTGTGGGGCGGTTGGGCGGACGAGGAGCGCCGGGTTCCGTGGCGACGCCCGACACTGACCAACCTGTGGTCTTCCACCAAGGGCCTCGTCGCGCTGTGCGCGATGCAGCTCGTGGAAAGCGGCGATCTCGACCTCGACGCGCCGGTCGCCCGCTACTGGCCCGAGTTCGCCGCCGCGGGCAAGGCCGGCATCCCCGTCCGGTGGCTGCTTTCGCATCGCTCCGGCGTCACCGGGGTCGCGCCCGAGCACCCGCTGCAGATCGACGACCTGCTCGACTGGACGAAGATGACCCTGCTCCTGTCCGCACAGGAGCCGTTGTTCGAGCCCGGTTCGACCAGCGGGTACCACGCGCTGTCCTACGGTTTCCTCATCGGCGAGGTGATCCGCCGGATCACCGGGCAGACCGTCGGCGAGTTCTTCCGCGCCAACGTCGCGCACCCGCTCAACGTGGACGTCCACATCGGAGTGAGCCGCGACGACCTCACCCGCTGCTCCACGATGGTCGAGCCGTCCGCCGGTCCGGAAAGGACAGTCGTGCCGGACCGTGCGACGCTGGCCGCGCTCGCCAACCCGCTTCCCCTGGGCCGCACGGCGAACCTCACCCGCTGGCGCGTCGCGGAGGTGCCGGCGGCCAACGGGCACGGCACCGCCCACGGCCTCGCCACGATCTACGGCGCCCTCGCCGACGGGTCGGAACGGCTGCTGCGCGAGGAAACGATCGAGCTCGCCCGCACCGGCCAGGGCCGCGGCCGCGACCTGGTCATGGGGCTGGACAACGAGTTCGGCCTCGGGTTCACCCTCGGCAGCGGCCAGCTCAGCTTCGGCCCCAACCCCCGTAGCTTCGGGCACGACGGGTTCGGCGGCTCGACCGGGTTCGCCGACCCGGAGAACGGCGTCGGCTTCGGGTACGTGATGAACCGGATGGGCGCCCACCCACGCGACGATCCGCGCAAGATGGCGCTGGTCGAGGCGACCTACGCCTGCCTCGCCCGCGTGGCTCAGCCCTCGGTGGAGGTCCGGTAGTCCTGCCCGCCCAACAGTTTCGTCTCCCCGGGCCGCACGTCGACGGTAATGAGCCAGCCGTCGCCGTACGGGTCGTCGTTGACGACCTCCGGGCTGTCGGCGAGCAGGCCGTTGACCGCGGTGACCACTCCGGACACCGGCGCGTAGACCTCGGCCACGCTCTTCGTCGACTCGACCTCGCCGAACGGCTCGCCCGCCATGATCTTGGCACCGACCGCCGGCAGGGACACGGAGATGATGTCGCCCAGCTCCTCCTGCGCGAAATCGCTGACGCCGATGCGCGCCGAGTTGCCCGGCAGCCGCCGCACCCACTGGTGCGTTGCGGTGTACTCGACCTCGGGGTCCACTTCGGCCATTTCGGTGCCACACCTTTCGCCGGCGGACGAGTTGCGGTTCACTGCTGTGCGCCGGATGAGCGTAGATCGTCCCCGGCCGCCGCGGCGGGGTCGTCGCATGAGTCTTTCCGAGGCTCGGCCGCCGAAAGACGAATGACACCGACCGTGCGCGGGTGATCGCCGCGCGCGATAAAGCTTTCGTCAATGCCGGGCCAACGCGCCCGGGGCATGGTGAAGGAGCACCAGGAGCACGCCCGAGTCCCCGCACCGGCTCCGGATGACGAAAACAGGCAAGGAAAGAGCACCATGGAACACGTTGCGGTCCGGCCCCGGCACCCCGTCCCGGGATCCCACCCCGTCGCACTCCGGCCCCGGGTTGCCCAGCAGGTTTCGGTCCGGGTGGAAGCCACGGACACCCTCAGTGCCACCGGCCTGCGGCTGGTCCTCGAAAGCCACGCCGGCCTCGTGCGGGCGCGTCCGGGCTCGCGGCCCGACGTCCTCGTCTTCTCGACGCCGCACGTGAACACCGCCGCCGTGGCACAGCTGCGAGCCCTGCAGTCTTCGGGTGTCCCGGTCGTCCTGCTCACCGCCGGCGTCGAGGAAGCCGCGCTGCTCACACTCATCGAGCACGGGGTGGTGGCCATCGTGGACAGCAAGTCGGCCGACGGCGCCGAGCTCGCCGCCGCGGTGTCGGCCGCCGCGCACCAGCACAGCGTGATGCCGCAGGACCTGCTCGGCACGCTCATCGGCCTCGTGCGGCGGATGCAGCGCGAAACGCTCGGGCCTCTCGGTGTGAACAGCGCCGGCCTCACCGAGCGCGAGGTCGAGGTGCTGCGGCTCCTGGCCGACGGTGCGGAAACCGCCGAAATCGCCCGGAAGCTGACGTACTCGGAGAGCACGATCAAGCACGTCCTCCACAGCCTCACCACGCGCTACAAGCTCCGCAATCGGGTCCAGGCGGTCGCGTTCGCCCTGCGCGCGGGCGTGTTGTGATTCGATGATCGAGTAGTCACGAAGGAGCGGGGTGGGCTGGTGGAAATCGAACAGGTGCGACACCACGTCGAGACCGCGTGGTCGGAGCGGGTCCTGCCGAGCCTCGCGGAGTTCGTGGCGATCCCGGCCGTGTCCCCCGCGTACGACGCGCAGTGGCGCGAACGCGGGCACCTGCGCCGCGCCGTCGAGCACGTCCGCGGCTGGCTCGAGGCGAACGCGCCGGCGGGCAGCACCTTCGAGGTCGTGGAGCTCGACGACGTGCCGCCCTTGCTGTTCGCGGAAATACCTGCCACGCCGGGAGCGTCCGGCGAAGGCACGGCCCTGCTCTACGGGCACCTTGACAAGCAACCGCCGTTCGACGGCTGGTCCGAAGGACTCGGCCCGTGGCAGCCGGTGCTGCGGGGCGACCGGCTCTACGGCCGTGGCGCCGTCGATGACGGATACGCCGCTTACGCGGCTCTCACCGCCGTCACCGCGGTCCGGGCCGCCGGTGGCGAGCACTGCCGCGTGGTTCTCGTGCTGGAGGCCGGCGAAGAGTCCGGCAGCCCCGGCCTGCCGGACTACCTCGGCCACCTGGCGGACCGGCTCGGCCGGGTGAGCCTCGTGACCTGTTTGGACTCCGGCGGCGGTGACTTCGAACGGCTGTGGGTCACGCGGAGCCTGCGCGGGATCCTCCAGGCGACGCTCACCGTCGCCGTGCTCGAAGAAGCCGTGCACTCGGGGATCGCCAGCGGCGTCGTGCCCAGCTCGTTCCGCATTCTGCGGCTGCTGCTCGACCGGCTCGAAGATCCCGCCACCGGCCGGATCCTGCTGCCGGAGCTGAACGCGCCGATCCCGCCCGAACGCGTGGCGGACGCGCAGCGGCTGGCCGAACTGCGTCCATTGTCGACGCTGCACCCGCTTTCCCTGATCCCCGGCGGCCGACCGTCCGCCGACGACGAGGCCGAACGCATCCTCAACAACACCTGGCGCCCGACGCTGTCGGTCACGGGCGCGGCCGGCCTCCCGGACGTCGCCGAAGCCGGTGCGGTCCTGCGGGCCTCGACGTCGCTGCGGCTCAGCTTCCGCCTGCCGCCCACCGTCAGCGCGGCCGACGCGGCGGCCGCGCTGGAGCGGGCGACCACGACCGACGTCCCCTACGGCGCTTCGGCGACGATCACCGACGTGATGGCCCAGGACGGCTGGTGCGCACCCGAGCCGCCGGCTTGGTTGTCCGCCGCGCTCGAATCCGGCGTTTTCGAGGCTCCGCACCAGTTCCTGGGCCTGGGCGGCGGGATCCCGTTCATGCAGATGCTCGGCCGGGCCTACCCGGACGCGGCCTTTCTCGTCACGGGCGCGGTCGGCGCCGAGTCGAACATGCACGTGCCCGACGAATGGCTCAACATCCCGTTCGCCCGCCAGATCACCGAAACCGTCGCCCACGTGCTGGCCGCCCACGCGCTCCAGCGCTGAGCAGACCCATTCGCCGTTTCGTGGTCCGGCCACCGGATTTCTCATGTGACCGAACTCTTGCGGAACCGGTTCCCGGCGAACTCGCTCAGTATCTTCGGTGGGACAACGGCACCGGAGGAAGGATTCGTCGTGACGTCCTGCTCACCCGTCGCGGCCAAGCCGCACCGGTCGCTCACCGAGGTCGCGATCACGGTCTTCGGCCCCGACCCGCTGACGACGGAAAGCATCCGCAAGCTCCTGGGCGTCGAAACCCCGCGCACGGCGGGAGACGAGCCGCCGCCCGACGTCACCGTCGTCGTCGACGACCGCTTCTCCACGGCCACGATGCGCCGCGTCCAAGCCGCGGCCGTGCTCACCGCCCCCATCGTCCTGCTGACCGCCGACGTGCGCGAGCACTCGCTGCTGTCCCTCGTCAGCCACGGCGTCGTCGCCGTGCTCGACCGCACCACCGCCACGGGCGCCGACCTCGCCGAGGCGGTCCTGTCGAGCGCCAACGGGTCCGCCGTGATGTCGCCCCGCCTGCTCGGCACCCTCGTCGCCCAGATCCGCGGCCTGCAACGCAACGTCCTGGAGCCCCTGGGCTACACCGGCCCCGGACTGTCCGCCCGCGAGGTCGAGATCCTCCGCATGCTCGCCGAGGGGGTCGAAACCCGGGAGATCGCCAAAACCCTCGTGTACTCCGAGAGCACGGTGAAGAAGGACCTGGCCTCGATCATCGGCCGCTTCAACCTCCGCAACCGCACGCAGGCGGTGGCCTTCGCTCTCCGCGCGGGCGTCCTGTGAGCCACTACTGATCGGTGGTTCAGGATAAGCTCGCCTCGTGAGCCGCAGCCGGAAAGACACCACCGTGCGCCGGGACGAGATCCTGCGCGCCACCGTCCGCCGCCTCGAGCAGGCCGGGATCCACGCCGTGCGGATGGCCGACGTCGCGGCCGACCTGTCGGTGAGCACGTCGCTGGTGCTCTACCACTTCAAGAACAAGGAAGCGCTGATCGCGGATGCGTTCACCTGGGCCGCGCAACGCGATCTCGAGAAGCTCGAACAGCTCACTGCGGGCGTGACGACGGCGTCCGAACGGCTGCGCACCGCGCTCGACTGGTACGCGCCGACCGGGCGGGCGAAGGGCTGGCGCCTGTGGATCGAGGGGTGGTCGGCGGCGCTGCGCGAACCCGAGCTCCGGCAGGTCGGCCGCGAGCTGGACCTGCGCTGGAAGGAAGCGCTGGTCACGATCATCCAGGACGGCGTCCACGCCGGCGAGTTCACCGCGCCCGACCCGCGCGGCGCGGCCTGGCGGATCACCGCGTTCCTCGACGGGCTCGCCGTGCAGACCCTGGTGCACGGCGGGGTGCAGAACAGCGAGCGGATGCAGGAGTGGGCGCGCCGGCACGTCGCGCACGAGCTGGGCCTCGGCCGTTGACAACCATTCACTCACTACTGCATGGTGATTCAGTAGTGAAACGAACGGGGCACACATGACAGCGCGGGAGCCGCACCTCTCGATCACCTGGACCGACACCGAGACGGGCCGCCGCGGGTTCGTGGTCATCGACCGACTGGTGCGTGGCGTCGCGAGCGGCGGGCTGCGCATGCGCGAAGGCTGCACGCTCGACGAAGTCCGCGGCCTGGCGGCGGGCATGACCCGCAAGGAAGCGTTGCACTACGAACCCGGCGCCCGCTACATCCCGCTCGGCGGCGCCAAGGGCGGCATCGACTGCAGCCCGCGCGATCCCGAGGCCCGCGGCGTCCTCGCGCGGTTCCTGGCCGCGGTGCGCGCGATCGTCGAACGGCACTGGACCACCGGGGAGGACCTGGGCGTCCGGCAGGAGACGATCGACGAAGTCGTGGCGGAGCTCGGGATGGACAGTTCCGTGCAGGCCGTCTACCCCTTGCTGGACAACGCCGACGAGGCGCGCGCCCGGCTGGCGAAGGCGTTTTCGATCGACGTCAACGGCGTCGCGCTGCCTGAGCTCGTCGGCGGGCTCGGCGTCGCGCAGGCCGCGCTGACCGCGATGGACCACCTCGGTCTGCCGGCCGCGCCGCGCCGGGCCGTCGTGCAGGGCTTCGGTTCGATGGGCGGCGCGACCGCGCGTTACCTCGCCCGGGCCGGCGTCCTCGTCGTGGGGATCGCCGACGCCGACGGCGTGGTGGCGAATCCCGCCGGTCTCGACGTCGAACGTCTCCTGCTCACGCGCGATCCGTGGGGCAGCCTCGACCGCACGCAGCTGCGCCCGGCCGACCGCGAGCTCGCGCGAGGCGCCTGGCTCGACGTCGCATGTGACGTCCTCGTCCCGGCCGCGGTGTCCTACTGCCTCGACGAGACGAACCAGCACCGCGTCACCGCGCGGGTCGTCGTCGAAGCCGCCAACATGCCGACCACCGCCGAGGCCGAGGCCGCGCTCGCCGCCCGCGGCGTCACCGTGATCCCCGACTTCGTGGCCAACTCGGCCACCAACGCCTGGTGGTGGTGGACCCTGTTCGGCGACCTCGACGCCGACGCGCAGGAGGCCGAGACCAAGGTCCGCGAGTCGATGGACCGCATCGTCACCGACCTGCTCGCCCAGGCCCACGCGGTCTCCCCCCGGGCGGGCGCGCAACAGGTCGTGGACCGCAAGCTGGCCGAGATCGAGCGGCGGTACCCGGCCTGAGCCACGGTCAGCCGACGGCGGTGACCAGTCCGTTGCGGCTGCCGATCACGAGCGCGCCGTCGCCGGTGAGGGCCGGGTAGCTGTCCACCTTGCCGCCGAGGTCGACGTCGAAGAGGCGGGTGCCGTCGGGGTTGAAGCCGTAGGCGTGGCCGTTTTCGCCGCCGAAGTAGAGGTGGTAGGAGCGGTCGACGACGGTGGAACTCCAGATCTGGGCGCCGATGGGGCCGTAGCGGGCGGCCTCGTGTCCGGTGTGGACGTCGAAGACGTGGACCTGTCCACTGTGGTCGGCCACGTAGGCCAGACCGGTGGCGGTGACCACGGGTGAGGAGTACGTGATCACGCGCGGTGCCTGCCAGGCCGGTTTCCCGTCCGGGTGATAGGCCCATTCGGCGCGGCCGTTGGTGCCCAGCAGCACGGTGCCGTCCGGACCGAGGCCCGCGGAGACCTCGGTGATGTCGTCGTGCGGGTCGGCGCGCCAGGCGATGCGGGCAGAGGTGCCCTGGTCGTCGAGGGCGATCAGCGACGAGTCGGCGGTGGTGTAGACGCGGCCGCGGCCGTCGGTGACCACCGAGCCGTAGGAGGTCGTTCCGGTGTCGACGGTCCAGAGGACATGACCGGCCACGGTGTCCACTGCGGACACCGTGCCGTCGCCGGTTCCGACGTAGACCCGGGTGCCGTCGAAGGAAGCCGGAGAGGTCACCCGGGACGAGAACGCTCGCGTCCACAGTGGTCGGCCGGTCGGGGACAACGCGATCAGATCTTCGCCGCTGGGCAGGAGGATCGTGCCGTCGCGCAGCACCAGGGGTGAGATCGACAGGTCGCCGCCCACGGGGGTCTTCGTGTCGTAGGTCCATTTGTCGTGGCCGTCAGCCGGGTCGAGGGCGTGGAGTACGCCGCCGTTCGACGCGATGAACACGGTGCCGTCCGCACCGACCACCGGGCCGGGGGTCGTGGCGCCTTCGAGGCGACGTTGCCAGCGGATGGTGCCGCGCTTCGGTCCCGACACAGCCGAGGCGCCCGAGTGCCGCGCGTCGTGCAACGCGGAAGGCCACGGCGTCCACGTCGCGACGCCGGCCGACGCCTGCGGAAACACGAGGGGAGGCGCAGCCGGAGCGGCCGGTGCAGCCCCGCAGGCAGCGAGCAGGAACGCACCGGCAGCAAGGGCACCACGTCGGAACATCACGTCCCCGAAGCTACAAGCGCCGAGACCACCCCAGGGCACCTCGGCCATTACGAAACCCTGACCGGCGCCGTCCTCGTCCTTCGCCGCCACTGGGCAGACCGGGCGTTAGCCGACGGTAAGGGATCTTCGCCGTGACGCGAGGCACACTACGAACAGTGGTCATCCAGCCGAGGAGCGTTGCCATGCAGAGGTCACCGGAATCCGCCCACACGCCGCACCTGGGCCGTAAAGCGTGGGTCATCCCGGCCGCGGCGGCGGGGTTCGCCCTGTTCGTCGCGGCCGGCGCGCGGGTCGCCGCCGTCTTCGCCGAGTCCATGATGAGCGGTGTCGCCCTCATCGGCTCGTGGCTGATCCTCGCGCTGGGTCTGGCCTACGCGGGTACGCGGCTGCGCCCCGGGCTCGGCGCGGCGCTGTTCGTCGGGTTCGCTGTGGGGGTCCTCGCCGTCGCGTTCTTCGGCGGGATGCACATGCTCACCTGAGATCTTCACCGCCGTGAGGACGACCCCGCCCCGCAGACCACTGTGGACAGCCTTCCGCAGCGGCATCGGTTTCTCCGCAGTATCTCGGTCAGCTCGCCGGCAGGGTGATGCTCGTCAGATCGGGCTGACGGCCGCCCGTGAGCACCGGCGGGCGCGGGGTGCCCACCGAACCGTCGGCGGCCAGCGGGTAGGTCGTGACGCTGCCGTCGCCGTTGGTGTTGAAGTTCGCGTTGTACAGGCTGCGGCCGTTGTGGGACAGGGCAATGCCCTCGGCGCCGTTCCCGCCCGTCGCCACCGCCGGGCCGGCCTGTCGGAGACCGGCGGCCGTCACCGTGAACGTCGTGATGTGGCCAGGTCCGGTGCCGTTCGCGAAATTGGCGACGTATGCGCGGTCACCCTTGGCGGTCAGGACGAGGCCGCGGGGCTCGTCGGCGGGGTTGGGTACGGTGCTGACCAGCGCAGGCCGGGCACCCGCGCCCAGGGTGAGGTAGCTGATGCTGTCGGCCAGCGAGTTCGTGACGAGGACGTGCGCGCTGTCCGGGGTGATGGCTACGAAGAAAGCGCCCTTGCCCGTGGCGACGGTCGTCACCCAGGCGAGGCTGCCGTCAATGGCGACGGTGAACGTCGAGATGTCACCCGAAGCGCTGTTGGCGGTGACGAGGGTGCGGCCGTCGGGTGCAACCGCCAGTGCCGTCGTGCCGCGACCGTGGGCGGGGATCGTTGCCACGCCGTGAGGCAGGCCGTCGGCCGAAATTCGGTAGTGCGAAACGGTTCCGCCTCCGCCGTTGCTGAAGTTGGCGGTGTAGAGATTCTTGCCGTCCGGGCTCAGCGCGATTCCCGACGGGGTCACGGGTTCGGGCGCCGGACCGTGCGCGGCGGGGAATGCGGTCAGGCGCCCGTCGGCTCCGATCCGGAATGGAGTGACGTCCCGCGTGCCCCAGTTGCCGACGTAGAGCCATTTTCCGTCGCGCGAACGGATCGATGCCTGCGGGTGCGTGTCCCCTTTCCCCACCGGCAACGAAATCGCCGGCGACTTCAGGGAACCGTCCTCGTTGAGCCCGAACTCGGCGATGGTGTCGGAGGCCCAGTTGGTGACGTACACCGCGCGGGGACCCGGGGCCGCGGGCGCGGCGGGCGCGGCGGGCTCGTCCGACGAACAAGCTGCGAGCCCGACCGCGACCACGGCCGCCAGAGCGCCGGCCACCGCGCGTTTCACCATGGATGTTTCCTTCGTCTTGGCCGGGCTGGTCGAACCCAGGCTAATCGTCGACGAAGGCCGGACAGTAGTTTCCGATTCCTTACGGAACCTCCACTTCGGACGCGTCAGTGCGTGAGCGCGGTCGGCGCGTCCTCCGGGCTTTCGGCCAGCGGCTCGAACTCGTTGACACCCGCGAGGTCCGCGCCCATCGAGATGTTCGTGACGCGCTCCAGGATCACCTCGACGATCACCGGCACGCGGTACTCGGCCGCCAGCTGCCGCCCCTTCTCGAGCCCCGCCCGCAGATCCTCGGGCCGGCGCACGCGGATGGCCTTGCAGCCCAGTCCCTCGGCGACCTTCACGTGGTCCACGCCGTAGCCGGCTGTCTCGGGCGAATTGACGTTCTCGAACCCCAGCTGCACGCAGTAGTCCATGTCGAACGCGCGCTGCGCCTGCCGGATCAGGCCGAGGTAGGAGTTGTTGACCAGCACGTGGACGTACGGGCGGTTGAACTGCGCACCGGCCGCCAGCTCCTCGATCATGAACTGGAAGTCGTAGTCCCCGCTGATCGCCACGACCTCGGCGTCCGGGTCCGCGGTGGCCACGCCGAGCGCCGCCGGGACCGTCCACCCGAGCGGCCCGGCCTGTCCACAGTTGATCCAGTGCCGCGGCCGGTACACGTGCAGGAACTGCGCCGCGGCGATCTGCGAAAGCCCGATGGCCGAGACGTACCGGGTGTCCGTTCCGAACACCTGGTTCATCTCTTCGTAGACGCGCTGCGGTTTGATCGGCACCTCGTCGAAGTGCGTCTTGCGTTCCATCGTGGACTTGCGGCGCGCGCAATCCGCCGCCCAGGCCGCACGATCCGGCAGAGTCCCGGCTTCGCGTCGTTCCCGGGCCGCCGCGACGAACTGCTCCAACGCGGCCTTCGCGTCGGACACGATCCCGTAGTGCGGTGCGAACACGCGGCCGATCTGCGTCGGCTCGATGTCGACGTGGATGAACGTCCGCTCGCCGCGGTAGACGTCGAGGTCACCGGTGTGCCGGTTGGCCCAGCGGTTGCCGATGCCCAGCACGCAGTCGGCTTCGAGCATGGTGGCGTTGGCGCCGCGGTGGCTCGTCTGGATCCCCGCCATGCCGGCCATCAGCGGGTGGTCATCGGGGATGGTGCCCCAGCCCATGAGCGTGGGGATCACGGGGATGCCGGTCAGCTCGGCGAACTCGACCAGCAGGTCGGCCGCGTCGGCGTTGATGATCCCGCCGCCGGCCACGATCACCGGCCGCTGCGCCGCGCCCAGCAGGTCCAACGCGCGATCGACCTGGGCGCGCGTCGCCGCCGGTTTCGCGACGGGCAGGGGTTCGTAGGAGTCGATGTCGAAGTCGATCTCGGCCAGCTGCACGTCGATCGGCAGGTCGATCAGCACCGGGCCGGGCCGGCCGGTGCGCATGAGCCAGAACGCCTTCTGGAACGTGCCGGGCACCTGCGCGGGCTCCATCACGGTCACGGCCCACTTGGTGACCGGCGCCGCGATCGCCGCGATGTCGACGGCTTGGAAGTCTTCCTTGTGCAGCTTGGCCACCGGCGCCTGGCCGGTGATGCACAGGATCGGGATCGAGTCCGCGCTGGCCGAGTACAGGCCGGTGATCATGTCGGTGCCCGCCGGGCCCGACGTGCCGATGCACACGCCGATGTTCCCCGGCCGCGTCCGCGTGTAACCCTCGGCCATGTGCGAGGCGCCTTCGACGTGGCGCGCCAGCGTGTGCGCGACGTTCCCGTCCCGGCGCAACGCGGCGTAGAACGGGTTGATGGCGGCGCCGGGCAACCCGAAGGCATTCGTGATGCCTTCGCGGCGCAGCACTGCGACGGCGGCGTCGGCTGCGGTCATTCTGGGCATGAGTCCACTCCTGACAAGTGACTGTCCTACTGGGTCCGGCCGGCGAGCTCTTCGGTGAGCTTGAACAGACCGGAATGGTCGAGCCCGCCGTCGCCGCGAGCGACGAGGGAGGCGATCAACTGCGCGACCGCACTGCCGAGGGGGATCGCCACCCCGGCTTCCCGTGCGGCCGCGGTGACGATGCCCATGTCCTTGTGGTGCAAGGAAAGGCGGAAACCGGGTGTGAAATCGCGCTTGAGCATGTTCTCCGACTTGCGGTCGAGGACGGTGCTGCCGGCCAGCCCGCCGCCGAGCACCTCCACGGCGACCACCGGGTCCACATCGGACGATTCGGCGAGCACGAGCGCTTCGGCGAGCAGCTGCAGGTGACCGGCGACCATGAGCTGGTTGGCGGCTTTGACGGTCTGGCCCGCACCGTGCGGACCGACGTGCACGATGGTGCGCCCGACGGCCTCCAGTACCGGCTTGGCCGCGGCGAAGTCCTCGGCGGCGCCACCGACCATGATGGACAGCACGCCCTCCACGGCACCGGCCTCGCCACCGGACACCGGCGCGTCGAGCACACGCACGCCGGCCGTCGCACCGGCCTCGGCGACCGCGCGGGCCGTGGCCGGCTCGATGGTGCTCATGTCGATGAGCAGCAGACCGGGGTGCGCGTTCTCGAAGATGCCGCCTTCACCCGTCGCGACCGCCGCGACGTCCGGCGAGTCCGGCAGCATCGTGATCACGACGTCCGAACCCTTGACCGCTTCCGCGATGCTCGACACGCCCCGGCCGCCCGCCGCGACCAGCGCGTCGACCCGCTTCGCGCCGCGGTTGTAGCCGACGACGTCATACCCGGCCTTGACCAGGTTCTCGGCCATCGGCAGGCCCATGATGCCCAGGCCGATGAAACCCACCGTGCTCATGTGAAATCTCCTGTGAAATCGGCGCGCTGAACCGGCGCCGGAAAGATCGGCGCTCGGTAATCGGTGCGGTGAAAGGACCCTCAGGAACGCGTATCGAGTGGATCGACGTCCCGGATGGACGCGTCGAGCAGCTGGATCGGGTGCACGACCGGGATGCCCTGGTCGAGGAACCGGCGGATCTGCAGCAGGCACCCGGCGTTCGCGGTGGCCACCACGTCGGGTTCGACGTCCGCGAGGTGCTTCGCCTTGCGGCGGCCGAGTTCTTCGGCCGTTTCGGGCTCCACCAGGTTGTAGATCCCCGCCGAGCCGCAGCACAGCTCCGCCTCGGCGATGTCGTGCACGGACAGCTCCGGGATGGTGCGCAGCAGTTCGCGCGGTTGCCGGCGGATGCCCTGGGCGTTGGCCAGGTGGCAGGCGTCGTGGTAGGCGACCTTGGTCTTCATCGGGTGCCGGGTGGCACGCGCGGGGAGGTCCGCGAGCAGCTCGTTGATGTCCCGCACTCGCGAGGCGAAGGTCCGCGCTCGCTCGGCGTATTCGGGCACGTCCGCGAGCAGGTCGCCGTATTCCTTGAGCACGGACCCGCAACCGGCCACATTGGCGACGACGACGTCGAGGTCGTAGCGCTCGAACATCTCGATGGTCCCCTTGGCCCGGGCGAGGCCTTCCTCCTCCCGTCCCGCGTGGACGGACAGGGCGCCGCAGCACTGGCTGTCCTGCGGGACGTAGACGTCGCAGCCCTCGGCGGCGAGCACCCGGATGGTGGCGGCGTTGACGTCACCGAAGAAGACGCGGTTCGCGCAGCCGGCGAGCAACCCCACGCGCGGCCGCGCTTCGCCGACCGGCCCGAGGGTCCGTTCCGGCGTCTTCGCCCGCAGCGCCCGCAGTGTCACCGGCGGCAGCAGCGCTTCCAACGCCCGGAGCCGTGGTGGCAGCAGCTTCAGCGTGCCCGACCGGTGAACGAGCGCCCGCAGGCCGAGGCGGGTGTAGAGCAGCCCGCCGAACGCCGCGAGCCGCAGCCGGCGCGGGTACGGGAACAGCGAGAAGACGAACGCGCGGAACACCTTGTCGAGGAAGCCGCGCGGCACGTGGCGTTCGACCTGAGGCCGGACCGACTCGATGAGCTTGTCGTACTGCACCCCCGAGGGGCACGCGGTGGTGCACGCGAGGCAGCCGAGGCACGTGTCCATGTGGTGGCCGAACGTCTCGTCCAAGCCGATCTCGCCCTGGGCGGCGAGGTCCATCAGGTAGATGCGCCCGCGCGGGGACTCCATCTCCTGGCCGGTGACCGCGTAGGTCGGGCAGGTCGGGAGGCAGAATCCACAGTGGACGCAGTCGTCGAGCAGCTCGCGCTTCGGCGGGTGGTGCTCGTCGAAGGAGCTGCCGAGTGTCGAGGTCATGACGCGCGCTCCTCGTCTTCGAGCCAGGGTGAGAACCGGCCGGCTCCGAACCGGCCGGCCGGGTCGAACTGCCGCTTGATCGCCCGCATCACCCGCACGGGCGCCGGTGGCGGACCCCATCCGTGGCCGGCGGAGAGGCCGTCGCGGCGCAGCACGGTCACGGCCGCGCCGAACTCCTGGTGCAGCTGGGTGAGGAGTTCGTCGTGGTCACCGGCGGTGAACTGGACGGTGTGGACGCCGATCGCCATCGAACTGGCCACCGCGGCTCCCGCGGCCACCATCCGCGTCACCAGAACCGGGCCCGCAGCGGGCAGTGTCCCGATTCGCACAACTGTCGTCCCTTGAACACCATCCGCGATCGCGGCAACACCCGCCCAGGCCGCGTCCGCTTCCTCGTCCGTGAGCACCCGGGCCGTCGTGCCCGCGAATCGGCACAGCTCACCTTCACGCTGCTCGACGCCCTCCGACGTCCCTTCGAGCCTCACCAGCAGCCGCCCGCCGGACCATTCGAGGGCCGAAGCCTCCAACCCCGTCATGACGATCCGGCCGGCCAGGTCGAACGCCTCGCCCGCGTCGGCCTCCACCGCCACCGTGCACATCGCCGGCGGAAGCGGGTGCGACCGCAGCACGACTTCGGCGACGACCCCGAGCGTCCCGAGGGATCCGTGGAACAGCTTCGCCAGGTCGTAGCCGGCGACGTTCTTGATCACGTGCCCACCGGACCGCGCGACCGTGCCGTCGCCGAGCACGACGGTCGTCCCGATGACCAGGTCACGCAGGCTGCCGAACGCCGTGCGCAACGGCCCGGCATCCGCGGTGGCCAGCAGCCCGCCGATCGTCGCGCCCCGCCGGGCGCGAGCCGGGTCGAGCACCACGCGCTGACCCGCCTCCGCGAGCGTCCGCTGAACGGTCGTGAGCGGCGTGCCCGCCCGGACCGCGATCGTCAGGTCCGAAGGGGCGTACTTCAGGACCCCGGACAACGACGTCGTGTCGATGATCGCGTCGGCCGGCTCGGCGGGCGCACCCCAGTCCGGGGCGGTCCCCGCACCGGCCACGAGCAGCCGAGGGTGGCTCGCCCGGGTGTCCGCGACCGCGGCGTGCACTTCCTCCACAGTGGACGGAGTGAACGTGGTTTCCGTCGTCACGCCCCTCACATCCGCTCGATCAGGCCGGCGGCTTCGAGGGGATGCGGCTTGTAGACACCCGGCCGTTCCCCGCACAGCCGCGGCGTCGGCAGCAGCTTGCCCGGGTTGCAGATCCCCGCGGGGTCGTACGCGTGGCGCAGCCGCGCCATCGTGGCCAGGTCGTCCGGGCTGAACTGGCGCGGCATCGAACACGCCTTGTCCGTGCCGATCCCGTGCTCCCCGGACAACGAACCGCCCAGGTCCACGCACAGCTCGGCGATGGCCCGCGAAAGCGCCTCCGCCCGCTCGTGCTCACCGGCGGCCTCGCTGTAGAGCACCAGCGGGTGCAGGTTCCCGTCCCCCGCGTGGAACACGTTCGCCACGCGCAGCCCGGCCTCGGCGGCCAGTTCGGAAATCCGGGTCAACGCCGTCGCCAGCTGCGTGCGCGGGACGACCCCGTCCTGCACGAAGTAGTTCGGGCTGATCCGCCCGACCGCGGCGAACGCGGCCTTGCGGCCCTTCCACACCAGCGCCCGTTCCTCGGCGTTCGCCGGAATGCGCAGCTTCGTCGTCCCGAACTCCTCGCACAGCTGCTTCACCTGCGCGAACTGCGCGTCGACTTCGGCCTGCGGCCCGTCGAGCTCCACCACGAGCGCCGCGGCGGCGTCACGCGAGTAGCCGGCGTCGACCGCGGCTTCGACGGCCTCGATGGCCAGCGCGTCCATCATCTCCACCGCCGCGGGCACGATGCCGGCCTCGATCACGGCGCTCACCGTGTCGCCCGCCTGCTCGACGGATGGGAAGTCGGCCACGAGCGTCTTGACCGCGGCCGGCTTGGCCAGCAGTTTCACGGTGATGCGCGTGGCGATGCCGAGCGTGCCCTCGGAGCCGACGAACGCGCCGAGCAGGTCGTACCCACCCTGCTGCGGGCAGTCGCCGCCGAGGACCGTGGTCGTGCCGTCGGGCAGCACGACCTCGGCCGAGTGGATGTGGTGGACGGTGAAGCCGTACTTGAGGCAGTGGGCGCCACCGGAGTTCTCCGCGATGTTGCCGCCGATCGTGCACACCTGCTGCGACGACGGGTCCGGCGCAAAGTACAGCCCGTACGGCGCCGCCGCCCGGCTGATGTCCACATTGGTCACTCCGGGCTCGACGACCGCTCGCCGGTTCACCACGTCGATCTCGACCACGGACCGCAGGCGCTGCAACGAGATCACGACCCCGTCGGCGACCGGCAGCGCACCGCCGGACAGCCCGCTGCCGGCGCCGCGGGCGACGAACGGCACGTCGTGCTTCGCGCAGACCCGCACGGCCGCGGCGACCGCCTCCGCCGTTCGGGGCAAGAGCACCAGCGACGGGACGACGCGGAAGCCGGTCAGGCCGTCACATTCATAGGACCGCAGGGCGACCGGGTCGGACACCACCGCGTCGGCACCCACGGCTTCGACGAACTCGGCGTGCAAACGCTGCGGCACCGTCGTCACCTCCACCAGGTCGTCCAGCGTTCCCCCGGTTCACGGAGGAGGTCTGGAACATGACTGAGATACAAGTCGTAGCCCGTCCAACGCTAACTCCCAGCCTACCGAGTCACAAGGGCTGAAGGCCATAAATTTCCACCAAGTGTAATTGATCTTCCGCATGGTGAAATTCAGTGGCCGGCCTCCCTCACCCCCGCGCGCAGCCGGCCGGCGAGGTCGGTGAAGCTCACGGCGCTGAGGTCGCAGTCCGTGGTCGCGGCGGCGTCGGCGGGCCGGTCCGGGCCCTTCTCCCCCGGTCGTTCGACGAAGGCCGTGCGGAACCCGGCGTCGCGCGCGCCGTGGATGTCCCACGTGTGGGCGGCGACCATGAGGACGTCGCGGGGTTCGACGTCGAGCAGCTTCGCCGCGTTGGTGTACGCGCGACGGTCGGGCTTGTACGCGCCGACGTTCTCGGCCGACAGGATCGCGTCGAACCCGAGGCCGGCGCCCTTGACCACGTGGGTGAGCTGGGCGAACCCGCCGTTGGACAGCGCGACCACCACGAAATCGCGCCGCAGCTCGGCCAGCCCCTCGGCGGCGTCGGGCCACGGCGGCAGCGCGTACCAGGCCCGCACCATGCGCTCACGCGTCTCGGCGCCGAACCTCCCGGCGACGCCGAGCACCTCCAGGCACTCGTCGAGCGCCTCGCGGTGCACGGCGTCGAGGTTCGCCCAGCCGCGTTCGCCGCGGTTGATCTGCCCGACCGCGGGCAGGTAGCGCTCGCGCCACGCGTCCACGAGCGCGGGGCAGTCGAGCTCGACCTCTTGGTTTCGGGCGATCGCGGCGACGCCGTCGATCACGCCGCTGCGCCAGTCCACAGTGGTCCCGAAGACGTCGACGGCGATCACCGTCACCTCGCTGACATCGGACATCTCGCTCCGTTCTCCGTTGAACAGCACCACTTACGCGGTGTCCACACCCAGCCATTCGCGCAGCTCGCGCCGCCCGGCCTCGGTGAGGTCGACGGCGCGGCTCGCCTCCAGGAGGTCGATCCAGCCCAGTTCGAGCAGCCGGCTCTTCACCGCGGCGCCGAGGCTGCCCGCGAGGTGGTGCCGGCGTTCGCTCCAGTCCATGCACGGGCGGGCCAACGGCCGCGCGCGCCCGCGCAACCCGTCGACGTCGATCCCGTGCGCCGCCAGCTCATCGCGCCCTCGGTCCGAAACGCCGTAGGAATCGTGGTCCTGGACCAGAAATCCCTTGGCCAGGAACGCGTCGGTGATGGCGACGCCGACGCTGCCCGCGAGGTGGTCGTAACAAACCCGGGCCTCGCGCAGCTTGCGCCCCCGCGTCGCCTGCCGCAACGACTTCGCCGGCCCGGGCGGCGCGAGGAGCAGCAGGCCCTCGATCGCGTCGGCGACGGGGCTCGCGAGCCGGTACAGCCGCTGGCGGCCGGACACTTCGACGACGACCAGACCGCCGTCCTTCAGCTTGCGCAGGTGCGTGCTCGCCAGGGACGCTGAGATGCCGACCTCCGCCATCAACGCCGAGACCGGCTGCGGCCGTCCGTCGAGCAGCAGCAACAGCATCGCGGCGCGGTTCCGGTCGGAGAGAAGGAATCCGATCCGGGCGAGATCCGCGTCACCTGCCATGCAGCCACGATAACTCCGGAACGGTTGAGCGCCGGTTGAACAATGGCCGGGCCGGCTACAGCCCCGCGTCCTCGGTCACGCCCAGCGCGCGGCGGGTGCTGGACAGGTGCGCCCGGACGGCCTCGCACGCCTGTTCGGCGTCGCCCACGTGCACGGCCTCCGCGATTTCCTGGTGTTCCTCGAGGATCACGTCGAGGCGATTGCGCGTGCCGCTGCGTCCGTTCACAGTGGACTCACCGACCATCCGCATCTGCCGATCGCGCAGCGAGCCGTACACCGAGCCGAGGATCGGGTTCGCGGCCGCGTCGACCAGCACGGTGTGGAACGCGCGGTCGGCCTCGAGGAACTCGCCGAGCCCGGCCGCCGTCTGCTGTTTGGCCCGCTGCTCCTCCATGGCCGCGAAGACGGCTTCACGCACGTCCGGCCCCGCGGCCGCGACTTTGCCGGCCGCGAACTGCTCCAGCACGAGCCGCGCCTCCAGCACCGCGCGGACCTCGTCGGGCGAAACGGGGACGACCAGCGCACCACGCTGTGGGTAGAGGCGCAGCAGCCCTTCACCCTCCAGCCGCAGGAACGCCTCGCGCACCGGCGTCCGGGACATGCCCAGCGCCTCGGCGACCTCGCCCTCGCTGATCAGCTCGCCCCCCGGGAAGCCGCCGGAGAGCACCTGCTCCTTGACGTACGCGAGCGCACGGTCCTTCGCACCGAAGCGCTCGCTCGCCATAGATCCCCCGTGAGGTCGGAAGAAATCCCAGACGTATCTTAGCCGCCGGTCAGGCCGGGACGAGCGCGGCGCGGAAGGTGCTCCGGTAGCTGCCCGCGGTGGTGCCGACCTGGCGTTCGAAGTGGCGGCGCAGGGTTTCCGCGGAGCCGAACCCCACCATCGCGGCGATCTCGGAGATGCGGTGGTCGGTGGTTTCGAGCAGCACCTTCGCGCTCGCGACGCGTTCGCGGCTGACCCAGTCGAACACCGTCATCCCGGTGGCGCGGCGGAACTTCCGCACGAGGCTGCGCTCGCTCAGGTGCAGGTGGGCGGCGAGCCCGCCGAGGGTGAGCGGCTCGTGGAGGTGCTCCCGCAGCCACGCCAGGAACGAACCGAGCGCCGGCTCGCCCGCGATCCGGATCGAGTCCTTCACGAACTGCGCCTGCGCGCCGGGCCGCCGCGGCGCCGTCACGAGCAGCCGGCCGACGTCGCCGGCGTAGGCGTGGCCGAGGTCTTCGGCCAGCAGGTGCAGCGACAGGTCGGTGGCCGAGAAGATCCCGCCCGAGGTGTGCACGGGGCCGTCGTCGAGGTAGAGGCAGCCGGGTTCGAGGCGGACCTCGGGGAACTCGCGGCGGAACTCCTCGGTGAACAGCCAGTGGGTGGTGGCGCGGCGTCCGTCCAGCAGCCCGGCGCGGGCCAGCAGGAACGCGCCGCCGCAGAACGAGACCATCCGCGCGCCGTTCCCGGCGGCCGCGACCAGGGCGGCCAGCAGCGGCCGCGAGCGTTCCGCCAGCGGATCCTCGACGCCGGGGACGAGCACGGTGTCGGCCGTCAGCAGTGTCTCCAGTGGCGCGAGCTCGCCGAAGTCGACGCCCGAGCGCAGCACCTGCCGCGGCTGCTCGCCGCACAGCACCACTTCGTAGGCGCTCTCGGCGTCCCCGGTCAGCTCGGCGATCGCGGACATCCGCGGGCCGAACACCTGCTGCACCACCGTGATCTCCAGTGCCACGGAATCGGGCACCAGCAGCACCGCGATCACGTGCTTGGCGCGGCCACGCGAAGTGACGGGCGTCTTGGCGGGGTGCACGCGTTCACGGTAGCGAGGGTGACTTGAATCTT
Organism: Amycolatopsis sp. NPDC047767; assembly: GCF_040704195.1. Classification (NCBI taxonomy): domain Bacteria; kingdom Bacillati; phylum Actinomycetota; class Actinomycetes; order Pseudonocardiales; family Pseudonocardiaceae; genus Amycolatopsis; species Amycolatopsis sp. NPDC047767. The sequence goes on along the minus strand of NZ_JBEYSJ010000039.1, from coordinate 23,627 downwards.
CAAGTCATTGCGGTTGCGGCTCGGTTGTTCCGTTCGAGGCTCAGCTCTCTGCGCCGAAGGCGCTGCCGAGGACGCCCGCCCGGAGTTCGGCGAGCACGACGTCGGCCGTCTCGGCCGGCAAGTCGGGCTTCGCGCCCGTGCCGCTCGCGACGACGACCGTGGCGACGTCGTGCAGTTTCACGTTCGTGTGCTGTGAGATCTCGCGCAGGGCTTCGAAGGCCTCGTCCTCGGTCCAGCTCCGAACCAGCATCAGCATGCCCTTGGCCTGCTCGATCACCGGGCGCGTCGCGAGCGCAGCCTCCAGCTGCTCGACCTTGGCCGCCTGCCCCACCGGCTCCAGCTCAGAACTCACGCGAAAATTCCACCACAGGATGGTGGGACCCCACCACTTCCGGCCGCGGCCGGTCACCCTCACGAACCGGTGCCGTTACCCGGCCCCAGTGCGAGCTCCGCCCACACGGTCTTCCCCGTCGCCGTGACCTGCTGGCCCCACGCCACGCACAGGGCGGCGATGAGGTGCAGGCCGCGGCCACCCTCGGTGTCCGGCGGCCGCGGCGCCGCGCGGGCCGGGGTGCTGTCGTCGACCTCGACGCGGACCAACCCGGGCATCCGCAGCAGGCGCACGCACCGCGGGGGCCCGCCGTGGGAGAGCGCGTTGGTGGCCAGCTCGTCGACGACCTGGACGATGTCGATCAGCACGTCGGCATCGACGTCGAGCAGGTGCTCGCGCGTCCAGCACCGCACCTGGTGCAGCTCGCCGCCCGCGCCGGTCAGCGGCAGCGCCGTCATCGCGGCGGCCGGCTCGAGCGCAGGGGAGAGTCCACCAGCGGTCAGCGCTCCTTTTTCCGAACTTCGGGCATGATCCAGCGTCCTCATACCCCGATTCGAAGGAGTTGAAGCATCGCCAGGTCGGGGCGGTCGGGAGGCTGCGGCGCCGACGGCGGCGGCGCGCGGCGGCCGCCCGTCGCCGGTGACAGTGCCGTGGCCGACGCGACCCAACCGTCAACCCCGATGTGATCCCCATCGCGACCAGCCGACCCGCCCGGCCGGGCAAGTAGGGTCGACCGCCATGGGGTTCCGGCGCGGCTTGGCACTGCTGGTGGCCGCCACGTTCTTCATGGAGATCGTCGACGCCACGATCATCGCGCCCGCGGCACCGCTCATGGCGGCCGATCTCGGGGTGAGCTCGGTGGACGTCAACGTGACCATCACGGCCTACGTCCTCACCCTCGGCGTCCTCATCCCGATCAGCGGCTGGCTCACCGACCGCTTCGGCGCGCGCCGCGTGTTCGCGACCGCACTGATCCTGTTCACCCTTTCGTCATTGGCGTGCGCACTCGCACCAAACCTTGTTCTTTTGACAACAGCGCGGGTCGTTCAAGGTGTCGGCGGCGCGATGATGGTGCCCGTCGGCCGGCTGGTGGTCCTGCGCGCCACGCCCAAAAAAGATCTCGTCAAAGCGGTCGCCTACCTGACGTGGCCGGCGTTGCTTGCGCCCGTGGTGGCTCCGGTGGTCGGCGGGCTGCTCGCGCAGTACGCGTCGTGGCGGTGGATCTTCGTGATCAACCTGCCGCTGGGCATCGCCGCGCTGGCCGTGGCGTGGGCGATCGTGCCGGACCTGCGGGCGGAGCGGCCCGCGCCGTTCGACCGGGTCGGGTTCGGGTGGGTGGCCGTCGGCACCGCCGCGCTGGTCGTCGCCCTCGAAGGCCTCGGCTCGGGCTTCGGCCCGGCGACGGCCGTGGCGCTGGTCGTGGCCGTCGTCGGCCTCGGCTGGGCGATCCGGCATCTGCTGCGCGCACCGAATCCCTTGCTGGACCTGCGAATCCTCCGCATCACGACCTACCGCATCACCGCCGCCACCGGCTCCGTCTACCGCGGCGTGATCACCGCCATCCCCTTCGTCCTCCCGCTGCTGTTCCAGCTCGGCTTCGGCTGGACCCCCGCCCGCGCCGGCTTGGTGGTGATCGCACTTTTCGTGGGCAACGTCGGCATCAAACCCGCCACCACCCCGCTCATGCGCCGCTTCGGCATCCGCACGGTGCTGCTCGCGTCGATCCTGGTCGGCGCGGCCTGCCTTGTCGGCCTGGCGTTCGTGCGCGCCGACACGCCGTTGCCCGTGCTGCTCGCCCTGCTCCTCGTCAGCGGCATCTCCCGCTCCACCGGCTTCACGGCCTACAACAGCGTCGCCTTCGCCGACGTCGACGAGCCGCTCATGAACCACGCCAACACCCTGCTCTCGACGCTGCAGGAACTCGGCGCGGGCCTGGGCGTGGCCATCGGAGCCCTGCTCATCCGCGCCGGAGGCCTGGTCGCGACCGACGCGCCCGGTCCGTTCCGCGTGGCGCTGGCGCTGCTGGCCGTCCTGCTGGCGATCCCGCTCGTCGCCGCGATCCGGCTGCCCCACAATGCCGGCAACGCCGTCACCGGGCGCGTATCCCGGCGAGGATGAGGTCGATCCCGGTCAGGAACTGCTCGCGGTCGTCGTGCTCGCGCGCTTGCCGGGCGACAGCCCGGGTGAACGGGTAGTCGTCCGGGTCGAGTGCTTCCCACGCCGCCGACACCGCGTCGAGGAACTCCGCGCGGTCCACCACTGACCCGGCGACGCGGGTGTTCGATGCGTTCTGCGCGGCGGCGCCGAGGATGTAGTGCATCAGCGCCGACGCCACGGTGAACCAGCTTTCCTCGGGCACACCCAGGGCGCCGACGTGCCGGCCGATGCCCTCGAAGATCCGCAGTGGCACCGATTTCGTCGGACCGTGCGACAGCTGCAGCGACACCTGCGTGGCCAGCCACGGGTGTTCGGCGATCGCGGTGAACAGTCCCAGCGCGACGGCGCGGATCTCGTCCCGCGGCGAGCCCCCGGCCTCGGCGGGCTCGGCCAGCGCGGCGGCGACCACGGCGTCGGTCGCGGCCTCGAGCAGCTCGCCCTTGTTCGCGACGTGCCAGTAGATCGCCCCGGGCCCGGTGGCGAGGCGCTCGCTCAGCGCGCGGAACGTCAGCCCGCCCTCGCCGGACGCGTCGAGCAGCTCGACGGCGGCCTCGGTGATGCGCTCGCGGGAGAGCGCCTCGGTACGCCGCTGAGCTCGGCGGGTCCGCGCAACCATGCGTCCATCTTGACACATCTGGAATGTCGTTCCAACATTGGAACAGCGTTCCAGTCCACTTCTCGGCAGGAGTCACCATGAACACCGTCACGATCATCGGCGCCGGCCTCGGCGGCCTCACCCTCGCCCGCGTCCTGCACGTCCACGGCATTCCCGCCACCGTCTACGAAGCCGAGGCATCCGCAGGGGCGCGCGCCCAGGGCGGGATGCTCGACATCCACGACTACAACGGCCAGATCGCCGTCGAAGCCGCACAGCTCATGGCCGAGTTCTCCGGCCTGATCCTCGAAGGCCGCCAGCAGATGCGCGTCCTCGATCCCGACGGGACCCTCCTGCTCGACCAACCCGACGACGGCACCGGCGGCCGGCCCGAAGTCCAACGCGCCGAGCTGCGGCAGCTGCTGCTCGACTCACTCCCCGCCGGCACGGTTCGCTGGGGCGCCAAGGCCGTCGACGCGCGCTCCGTGGGCACCGGCCGCCACGAGGTGACCTTCGCCGACGGCAGCGTGGTCGCGACCGACCTGCTGATCGGCGCCGACGGCGCGTGGTCGCGCGTGCGGCCGTTGCTGTCGGACGCGGTTCCGTCGTACGCCGGCACCTCGTTCGTCGAGGTCTACCTGTACAACGCCGACACCCGCCACCCGGCCGCCGCGAAAGCCGTCGGCGGCGGCTCACTCATCGCGCCCGCGTCCGGCCGCGAGATCCACGCGCACCGCGAAAGCGGCGACACGCTGCACACCTACGTCGTCCTCACCCGGCCCCAGGAGTGGTTCGCCGCCATCGACTTCACCGACCCGGCGGGTGCTGCCGCCCGCGTCGCGCAGGAGTTCACCGGCTGGGCCCCGGAACTCACCGCCCTCATCACCGAGGCTGACACCGCACCCGTGCTCCGCCCCCACTTCACCCTGCCCCACGACCACCGCTGGGACCGCGTCCCCGGCGCCACCCTCCTCGGCGACGCGGCCCACCTCATGCCCCCCAACGGCGAAGGCGCCAACCTCGCCATGCTCGACGCCGCCCGCCTGGGCCAAGCCTTGGCCGCCCACCCGGGCAACGTCGAGAAGGCCCTGTCCGAATACGAACACGAAATGTTCCCCCGCAGCCAGGCCGTCGCCACCGAGGGCGCCGAGATGCAAGAACTCTTCTCCCGCGGCACCTCGGCCCGCGACCTCGTCGCCATGCTCACCGGCGCCGAGTGAGTGGGGCCGGTTCCGCTGGTTTTGTCGCCGCGCCACTCGGAAGTTGCCGGCGGAACCGAGCCCCCGCGCGGTAGATCGCGGACCGATCGGCGTGATCGCGCCACCTGGAGTTCCCGGACACCGTCGTTCACGGTCTCTGAGTAAGCCGCATCGGTTCCGCTGACACCGCTGCCGCGCCACCCAAAGCCGAATCTCCACAGGAACCTGCACGGCAAGGTCCGGACGGGTTTCGCGTGGCCTCGGTATCCGCGCATCCGGCGCTCCCCGGTACCGTTGCGACCTCCCCCGCCGCCGCGTAGGCCGCAACCCAGTTCCGCTGGTCCTACGGCCGCGACGCTGAAGACGCAGCCTCGGAACCGGCCCCGCATCGCAGGTCCCTCGACCAGCAAGGTCTGGTGGGACCGGACTCCGTGGCGAGTGGTGACCGGCACCGAGTACCCGAGCCGGTTCGCTGGTTTGTTGCCGCGCCGGCCAGAGCCGTAGCCGAGCCATCGGCGGAACCGCCCCCTGGGTCCCGGACCGGCCCACGCGGCCTCGGCATCAGCGGTGCCCGACATTCCCGGTCACCGTGACCGCCGACAAACCGGCCAACCCGGCACGCCCGGTGCCAGGCTCGAGGAGGCGCCTAGTGCGACTCCTCCGCCAACCGCTCACTGAGCGCACGACCACGTTCCGACTCCGGGAACCGCTCCAGCATCGCCCGCAACTCCGCAGCCTCGACGTCCGCCCCGAAGGTCTCCGCGCCCGGCTCCAGGCGGACGCCCTCGGCGAGGCCGCCGGCCGGCACGGGGTCGAAGCCAAGCGAATCGACCACAGTGGACACTTCGACCACGTCCGCGGGGTTGTCGCCGGCGATGGCGATGGCCTTGCGGCCGGGGGTGCCGGCGGGGCGGGCCTCGTCTTCGAGGTCGTGGTAACCCATGTGGTTGAAGGCTTTCACGACGCGCGCGCCGGGCAGGAACTTCTGCACCGTCTCGCTCGTGGAGACCTCCAGGTCGGCGCGGTGACCGTCCACTTCCCACCAGTAGTTCATGGCGTCGATCACGAGCTTGCCGTCCAGCTCCGCCACCGGGATGCCGCGGTACTTGCCCAGCGGCAGCGCCAGGATCACGACGTCGGCCGAAGCAGCCTCGGCCGGTGTCGTGGCGACGGCGCCCGGGGCGAGGACCTCCACGGTGAGCGCGATCTTCTCCGGCGCGCCCGAGCCCGCGATCAGCACGCGATAGCCGGCCGCCACGGCCAGGCGCGCGAGGACCGTGCCGACCTTGCCCGCGCCGAGGATGCCCAGCGTCTGCGTCATTTCCCCTCCGCCAGCAGGTCCCGCACCATCGGGATCACCTTCGTGCCGTAGAGCTCCACCGCGTGCATCCGCGCGCTCGCCGGCTGCGAACCGCTGGAGTAGATGAGGTCGAACCGGCCCACGTCCAGATCCTTGACCGCCCCGGCGATCTTGCGCGCGACCGTCTCCGGCGAGCCGATGTACATCGAGCCGTGCTCGATTTCGCTGTCGTACTCGGCGCGCTGGATCGGCGGCCACCCACGCGGCCGCCCGATGCGGTCGCGGATCACGCGGTAGCGCGGCCAGAACAGTTCGCGCGCTTCTTCGTCGGTGTCGGCGATGAAGCCGGGCGAGTGCATGCCGACCGGGTGCGCGGTCGTGCCGAACTCGGCGGCCGCCCGCCGGTAGAGGTCCACGTACGGTGCGAACCGCTTCGCCGGCCCGCCGATGATCGCGAGCATCAGCGGCAGCCCGTAGTGAGCCGTGCGGATCACCGACTGCGGCGAGCCACCGACACCGACCCACGTCGTCAGGCGGCCCGACTCCGTCTTGGGGAACACATCGGCCGCGTCCAGCGCCGGGCGCAGCGTGCCGCTCCACGTCACGGGCTTCTCGTCGAGTAACCGAACGAACAGGTCGATTTTCTCTTCGAACAGCTTGTCGTAGTCGGAGAGGTCATATCCGAACAACGGGAACGACTCCGTGAACGAACCACGTCCGAGAATGATCTCCGCCCGGCCATCCGACAGTGCGTCGACGGTCGCGAAACGTTGGAAAACGCGCACGGGATCGTCGGAACTCAACACGGTCACCCCCGAAGACAGGTGAATCCGCGACGTGCGCGTGGCGATGCCCGCCAGCACCGTCTCCGGAGTGGTGATCGAGTACTCCGGCCGGTGGTGCTCGCCGAGCGCGATCACGTCCACGCCGATCTCGTCGGCGAGCACGGCCTCGTCGAGCACGTGCCGGATCGCGGCGGCGTAGGACATCGGCGTGCCGGCGTCGTCCTCCGGGACGTCGCCGAAGGTGTCGAGGCCGAAAACCAGGTCAGACATGGGAAGGCGCCTTCGTGAGCAGTTCACGGACCCGCGGTGCGACCTCGCGGCCGAACAGCTCGATCGACCGGGCGCGGGCTTCGCGGGGCAGGTTCATGATGTCGTACTTCAGGTCGAAACGGCTGAGGCGCAGGTCACGCGCCATGGTCGCGATCTTGTTCGCGACGGTCTCCGGCGAGCCGACGAACAGCGCGCCACCCTCGATCTCCGCCAGGTACCGGCGGCGGTCCGGCTTGTAGAAGCCGCGTTCGGCCGCGAGCTTCGCGACCACCGGCTGCCAGTACTCCCACCACGTCTCGACGGCTTCGGAGTCGGTGTCCGCGATCAGGCCGAGCGAGTGCTGTCCGACGGGCAACACCGGCTGTTCGAATTGCGACAAAGCACGGTGGTAAAGCTCCACGTGCCCGGCGAACCGCTGCGGCCGCCCGCCGATGATCGCCAGCATCAGCGGCAGCCCGTACTTCGCGGCACGCACGACGGAATCCGGGCTGCCGCCCACACCGATCCACGTCGGGATCCCGCCCGGGCGCATCCGCGGGTGCAGCGTCTGGTTCACCAGCGGCGCCCGCACGGTGCCCGACCACGTCACGGACTCCTCGCGTTGTAACCGCATGAACAATTCGAGTTTCTCTTCGAACAGGTGCTCGTAGTCGGCGAGGTCGTATCCGAACAAGGGGAACGACTCCGTCGCCGACGCCCGCCCCAGCACCAGCTGCGCCCGGCCGTTGGACACGGCGTCCACGGTGGAGAAGTCGTGGTAGAGGCGGACGGGGTCGTTGGTGCTCAGGACCGTCACCGACGTGCCGAGCTTGATGCGCTCGGTCGCCGTCGCGACGGCCGCCAGGAGCACCGGTGTCGCGCTGTCGTTGTGGCCTTCGCGGTAGTGCTCGCCGACACTGAAGACGTCGAGGCCGGCTTCTTCGGCGAGGCGTGCCTCGTCGACGAGCAGGCGGACGGTCTCCGCGTCGCTCAGGGTGCGCGATCCGTCGGTGGCGACTTCGCCGAAGGAGTTCAGCCCGAACTCGAAGCCGGGATTCTTCGTCATGCCACCAGGATGCGTCGGCGCGGGGGCCGCCTGCCGCTCCCTCTCATGGAGACCTTCAGCCATCGGCTTCGATGCGCCGGGTGATCTTGTCGGCCGCCGTCCGCAGGGTGCGCAGCTCCGATTCGGACAGCACGTCGTACACGAGCTCACGCACGCGCTCGACGTGGCCCGGGGCGGACTCGAGCACGTGCGCGTAGCCGGCTTCGGTGAGCACGGCGTGGGTGTAGCGACCGTCCTCGGGGTCGGGCTCGCGGTAGAGGAACCCGCGCTTCTCCAGCCGGCTGATGAGATGCGACAGGCGGGAGAGCTCGGCGTTGGTCAGGATCGCAAGCTCGCTGAGCCGCATGCGCCGGCCGGGTTCCTCCGACAGCCCTGCCAGCGCGTAGTACTCGACGTAGCTGAGCTGCGCGTCTTCCCGCAGCTGCTTCTCCAGCTCGGTCGGCAGCCGGTGCAGCAGGTACGTGAACGAGCGCCACGTCTGCAGCTCTTCGGAGTCGAGCCACCGCGGGGTGGCCTGCCGGTGTGTCATGCGTCCCAGTCTAGCGCGTGACTTGAATGTTCAAGTACCGGTGCTCGATAGTTGACATGAACATTCAAGTCACACCTCCGGAAGGAACCGGCACAAGTGAGTAACCTGAAGATCGCCGTCATCCTCGGCAGCACCCGCCCGGGACGCAACGGCAAGCAGGTCGCCGACTGGGTCTTCGAGAAGGCCAAGGCCCGCACCGACGCGGACTACGAGCTCGTCGACCTGGCCGAGTTCCCGCTGCCCCACCTCGACGAGGCCCTGCCGCCCACCCTCGGCCAATACGCGGGCGAGCACACCAAGGCGTGGGCCGCGAAGATCGACTCCTACGACGGCTTCATCTTCGTGACGCCCGAGTACAACCACTCGACGTCCGCCGTCCTCAAGAACGCCATCGACTACCTCTACGCGGAGTGGAACAACAAGGCCGCGGCCTTCGTGTCCTACGGCTCCCTCGGCGGCGCCCGCGCGATCGAACACCTGCGCGCCATCTGCAGCGAGCTCCAGATCGCCCACGTGCGGCAGCAGCTGTCGTTCTCCCTGTTCACGGACTTCGAGAACTTCGCGTCCTTCGCCCCGGCCGCCCTCCACAACGACGCGGCCGACACGCTGTTCACCCAGCTCGAGACGTGGTCCGGCGCCCTCAAGGCGATCCGCGACTGAGGCTTTCGGCGGTGGGCACCGTGCCGGTGGTTCACCAGTGTGGTGCCCACTGTCCACAAAGTACTGAAGGTCAGCTCTTCTTCCAGGTGCACCCACGGGAGGCCCAGCGCCTGTTACACCCAAAGCGACACAATTCGGACGAGCACCGGTCCACTACAGCGGTGTTGGCAGCTGGGGTTACTCCAGGTTTACGCTCACGACCATGCGATTCGCCATCAAGACTTCGCCCCAGAACACCGTCTGGGAGGACATGCTCGCGGTCTGGCAGGCGGCCGACGAGATCGAGCTGTTCGAATCCGGCTGGACGTTCGACCACTTCTACCCCATTTTCTCCGATTCGACCGGCCCCTGCATGGAGGGCTGGGTCACCCTGACCGCGCTCGCGCAGGCCACCAAGCGGCTGCGCCTGGGCACGCTCGTCAGCGGCATGCACTACCGCCACCCCGCACTGCTCGCGAACATGGCCGCGACGCTCGACATCGTGTCCGGCGGGCGCCTGGAGGTCGGCATCGGCGCCGGCTGGAACGAGGAGGAGTCCGGCGCCTACGGCATGGAGCTGGGCACCCTCAAGGAACGCAGCGACCGGTTCGAGGAAGGCTGCGAGGTCCTGATCAGCCTGCTGACGAAGGAAACCACCACCTTCAAGGGCACGCACTACCAGCTCACCGACGCCCGCAACGAACCCAAGGGCGTCCAGAAGCCCCACCCGCCCATCTGCATCGGCGGCAGCGGCGAAAAGCGCACCCTGCGCACGGCCGCGAAGTACGCCGACCACTGGAACTTCACCGGCGGCACGCCCGAGCAGTTCGCCCACAAGCGCGACGTCCTGCACCGCCACTGCGCCGACATCGGCCGCGACCCGAGCGAGATCACGCTGTCCTCGCACGTGCGCCTCGAGCCCGACCTGGACTACGCCGCGGTCGCCAAGCAGGCCGAAGCCCTCGGCGAGGCCGGCCTCGACCTGGCGATCGTCTACCTGCCGCCGCCGCACACCCCCGCGGTGCTGGAGCCGCTGGCGAAGGCGCTCGAACCGCTGCGCTGATCTTTTCACCGGGGCCGCGCACGCATTTGTGCGCGGCCCCGCGGCGCGCGATCAGGGCCATTTCCGAAGCCCGCCCAATAGTCGCAACGCATCGAAGGTCGGCTTGGACAATTGACCGATGCTAAAATTCCGCCATGCCCTCTGACGAAAACGAAGATCTCCGAAAACGAGCCCGCACCGTCATGGCGGACCTCGCGCGTGAAGGCAACACCAAGGAACTCGCGGAGTTCATCGAGCACGGCCTGGACGTCAACTCCCTCGACGAGGCCGGCAATTCACTCCTCATGCTCGCCGCGTACCACGGGCGAAGCGAGACCGTCGGCTACCTGCTGCAGCACGGCGCCGATCCCGACATCTGCAACGCGCGCAACCAGTCGCCGATCGCGGGTGCGTTGTTCAAGGGCGAGACGGAAATCGTCGCGGCGTTGAAGAATGCGGGGGCCGATCTGGACGCCGGGACACCGAGCGCGCGGGAAGCCGCGAAAATGTTCGGGCAAAGCCTGTAAGAACGACCGTGCCCCCGTCGCGGCAAACGGCGACGGGGGCAACGGCCACAAAGGACTTACAGAGCGCCCAGGGCCTCACAGGCCTTCTGCACACCCTCACCGTAGGCCGGGTCGGCCTTGGTGCAGTTCTCGATGTGGCGCTGGACGGTTTCCTTGCGCGCACCCTTGATCGCGCGCGCCGTGTTCTCGAACAGGCGCTGCTGTTCGTCCGCGGACAGCAGGCGGAACAGGTTGCCCGGCTGCGTGAAGTAGTCGTCGTCGTCTTCGCGGAAGTTGAAGTGGTCCGCGGTCGAGCCGACGGCCTGGGCCGGGTCGGCGTAGGCGGGCTGTTCCTGCCAGCGGCCGAAGTTGTTCGGCTCGACGCCCGGGACGCCACCCTGGTTGCCGTCGACGCGCATGGCACCGTCGCGGTGGTAGGTGTTGACCAGCTTGGCGCCGCGCGGGTAGTTGACCGGGATCTGGTGGTGGTTCACGCCGACGCGGTAACGGGCGGCGTCGCCGTAGGAGAACAGGCGGCCCTGCAACATCTTGTCCGGGCTGAACGAGATGCCGGGAATCAGGTTCGCCGGGGTGAAGGCGGCCTGCTCGACGTCCTGGAAGTAGTTGTCCGGGTTGCGGTTGAGCTCGAACTCGCCGACCTCGATCAGCGGGTAGTCCTTCTTGCTCCACACCTTCGTCAGGTCGAACGGGTGGAAGCGGTACGTCGCCGCGTCGGCCTCGGGCATGATCTGCACGAACAGCTTCCACTTCGGGAAGTCGCCGCGCTCGATGGCGTCGAAGAGGTCGCGCTGGTTCGACTCGCGGTCGGCGGCGATGACGGCGCCGGCTTCCTCGTCGGTCAGGTTCTCGATGCCCTGCTGGGTGCGGAAGTGGAACTTGACCCAGTTCCGCTCGCCCGCGGCGTTGATGAGGCTGTAGGTGTGCGAGCCGAAGCCGTGCATGTGCCGGTACGACTTGGGGATGCCGCGGTCGGTCATGATGATCGTGACCTGGTGCAGCGCCTCGGGCAGGTTCGTCCAGTAACCCCAGTTGTTCTCCGGGTCACGCAAGTTGGTGCGCGGGTCACGCTTCACCGCGCGGTTGAGGTCGGGGAACTTCAGCGGGTCACGGTGGAAGAACACCGGCGTGTTGTTGCCGACGACGTCCCAGTTGCCCTCTTCGGTGTAGAAACGCAGGGCGAAACCACGGATGTCCCGCTCAGCGTCGGCCGCGCCACGCTCACCCGCGACGCTCGAGAACCGCGCGAACATCTCGCACTCGTTGCCGACCTTGGCGAAGATCGCGGCCTTCGAGTACTGCGAAATGTCGTGCGTGACGCGGAAAGTGCCCCACGCGCCGGAGCCCTTGGCGTGCATGCGGCGCTCCGGGATGACCTCGCGGTCGAAGTGCGCCAGCTTCTCGATGAGCCACAGGTCCTGCAGCAGCACCGGGCCGCGCGGGCCGGCGGTGACGCTGTTCTGGTTGTCCACGACCGGCGCACCCGCCGCCGTCGTCAGCGGTTTGGTGTTTTCCTCGAAAGCCACTTCATCTCCTTCAGGTGGTGGACAGTCAGTTTTCGTTGCAGGAAGGGCAAAGGCCCCAGTACGTCACTTCGGCCTCGTCGATGACGAACCCGTTGGTGGTCGCCGGCGTCAGACAGGGCCGCTCCCCCACGGCGCAGTCGACGTCGGCGACCGAACCACAGCGACGGCACACCACGTGGTGGTGGTTGTCGCCCGTGCGCACCTCGAACCGCGCCGGCGACCCGGCCGGCTCGATGCGCCGCACGAGCCCCACTTCCCCCAACGCGGCGAGGATGTCGTACACCGCCTGCGTCGACACCGCGCCGAGCTCGGAGCGCACCGCGCGGACCACGGCCTCGACATCCGCGTGGGGCCGCTGCGCCACCGCGTGCAGCACGGCGGTCCGCTGCTTGGTGACTCGCAGTGAGACACCCCGCAGACGTTCCGCAGGATCGGTGGCCGGCATGAGGGCATCAGATCACGTTTTCTGGAACAAGTCCAGACTAGGGACTGGACACGTTCAAGTGAATCGAAGTGCTCATCTGAGCAAGGTGTGTGACTTCGGCACCACCTTGACCAGGGAAGACTGTGCGCGGCCGATCAAGGGTTGACGTTTTGGCGACGCGCCCGCGGTCGGATTCGCACATCCGGTGAGATGGTAGTCACAAAACTTGATCACCGGTGAGACTCGAGTGTGCGTTCTCGCGCATGAGTACACAAAGTGATGACAGCGCTGACAGTGGGTGCGCCCTTCGGACGGTCACACCCTCCACCAGCGGCAATCGGATCACACCGTCAGAACCCCTCGACATCGCCTTCCAACGCTGCCGCGCGGAAAGCCTCCGCGAGCCGCGCCGTGGCATCCGAAGGGCGGCCCGGCAGGCGAGCGAGCAGGATTCGCCGCCGTTCGGCAGGGCCACCACGGACGGGGAGGACGCGGACGCCGGGCGGGAGCGCCGGGGTGAGGGCGGCGGGCACGGTCGTGATGCCGCAGCCGGCGGCGACGAGGTGGAGCTTGGCGAGCCAGTCGCGCGCGGTGTGGGCGATGTCGGGGCGCTCGTCGAGGCCGGGCCAGACGCCCATGACGGGCTCGTTGCGGGAGCCGGCGATCCAGCGCCGGCCGGACAGGTCTGCGACATCGATGAACTCGCCGCGCGCGAGCGGGTGGGTGGTCGACACGGCGACGCACAGGTTGCGTTCGGCGAGGATCTGCACCCGCAGCGCCGGGGTTTCGCTGTCAGGCGGGCGGAACGGCGGCGTCGACGCGATCAGCGCCAGGTCCAACGTGCCCGCGCGCAAGGCGCGGACCAGCGCGGGGGTGCTGCCTTCGCGCGTGGTCACGGTGATGCCCGGGTGCGCGCGGTGCAGCTCCGCCAGCGCGCGGGGCACCAGGGCGGCGCCCGCGCTGGCGAACCAGCCGAGCCGGACGCTCCCGTGCCCCTCGGGCAAGCCGACGAGGTCGCGCGCCGCGGCGTCCACCTCGTCGACGACGGCGGCGGCACGGCGCACGACCAGCCGCCCGGCGGAGGTGAGGCGCACACCGTCGTGGCGGCGCTCGACGAGCCGGGTGCCCGCCGCGCGCTCCAGCGACGCGATCTGCCGTGAGATGGCAGACTGCGTATAACCGAGAGCCGCTGCTGCCGCGGTGAACGAGCCTCGCTCGGCCACCTCGCGGAACACCCGCAGCGAGGTCAGCGACGCGTCGGTGAAGGCCATGACAGTTACGCATACCAGACTCGGTGAACTTTCGCTGGCAGCATGCCCTGTGGCTGCTTGGCGTGAAAGTGCGACCTCCATTCAGACTCCCTTTGGCTTCGCCGGCGTCGCGGCAGAAGTGGCCGAACGCGTAGACCTCGGCGGGCGGCGCGCGGTAGTGATCGGGGCAGCGTCCGGGATCGACACGGAGACCTCTTCGGGATCTTCGCCAGGTCGTGGGGCCACACAAACGGCCGCGGCAGCGAAACTGTCCCGCCCGAACTGATGAAGGCGCCGGAGCACGGCCCGGCGATGCCGGTGCTGGTCGCCACGTCTCAACTGCCGACCTGGAACCTCACGGAAGACCTGGTGCGAGCATGGCCGCCGCGCTGATCACCGGAGCCCCACGAGCGCCAATTGACCCGCTATGGAGCCGCATTGCCATAGGCATTGGGCTGGCGTGGTCTTAAAGCGACAGCCTGAGTGAAAAGAACACCATTCGCGTGTCCGTCCACGCACTCCGGAAGAGGCCGTGCCCTGAGACGGTCTGCGACCGGCTGTAGGGGGCAGAGATGGGCGTCGCGCTCGGCGAGGACATGAGTCCAGGGTGTTCTGGGGCCGTACCCGTAGACGGTTTTCGGGCGCTGTCACAGGATCGTGACGTTCCGGTCGAGGTGCGCGCACACAGGGTGAGGAGTCTGAGCGGGTTCTGTGATCCACAGGTGAGAGGGAGCCCGTTGAAACTCCGAAGTGTGCTGGCCGCCGTGGCGGCCGCGTTGTCCGTGACCGCGTTGGGTGTTGCTCCGGCATCAGCGATTGTTGGCGGAGTCCCATCTCCGCGTGCGTATCCGTTCACCGGGTCGCTGAACCGACCGGCCGACTCACCGCGGCCCGACGGGCACGTGTGCGGGGTGACGCTGGTCGCGCCCCAGTGGGTGGTGACGGCGTCGCACTGTGCGCGCAACGATCTCGAGACCCAGGTCGGCTATCCGCACGACTGGTCGGTGCGGCTGGGGTCGGTGAGCGCGTCGTCCGGTGGTGAGGTGATCCCGGTCGAGAAGTTCGTGCGCCGTTCGAACGGCACCCTCCCGCACATCTTCGGCAAGGACATCGCGCTGCTGAAGCTCGCGCACCCGGCGAAGGCCGCGCCGATCAAGATCAGCGCGAAGGCCCCGGCGCCGGGCACGCAAGCGCGCATCATGGGCTGGGGCATGACCTGCAACCAGTCCGCGCCCCAGTGTTACCCCGACCACCTGCGCGAGGCCGACACTGTTGTCCAGCAAACATCGACCTGTCAGGTTTCGCTCAGCGACTTGTGCATCGGCGCACTCGACGGCAAGGTCGGCCCTATCAACATGGACTCCGGAGGCCCGGCGCTCGTGAAGGAAGGCGGCGCGTGGACGCTGGCGGGTGTCGTCAGCGGTGGTGACAACGGGCCCGGGATCTACACGAACGTGCCCGCGTACGCCGACTGGGTGCGCGAAACCATCGCGGAACGCCACCCGACGCTCGAGGGCGCCGTCAACCTGGGTTCGTGCGCGGGATCGCTGGTCCGCAAGGCCGGCGCGGGTCCGGATGACCCCGCCCTCCTGCTGACCAACGGCCACTGCATCGCCGGCGACCACCCCGCCGTGGGCTCGGCGGTGACCGAGCGCGCGGAGGCCCGCGACGCCGCGGTGCTGTCCGCGTCGGGCGGGATCAAGACGACGCTGCGCACCACGAAGCTGTTGTACGCCACCATGACCGGCACCGACGTCGCCCTGTACCAAGTGGACAAGACCTACGCGCAGCTCGCCGCCGCCGGCGCGAAGATCTTCGACCTCGGCACGAGCGAACCCCAGCAGGCCGACCAGCTCGACGTCCTTTCGGGCACCCGCGGGAAGACCTGGGCGTGTTCGGTCGCGAACATCGTCCCGGAACTCCGCGAGGGCGGCTACACGCAGCACAACGCGATCCAGTACAGCGAAGACTGCACCCCCGGCAGCGGCGACTCCGGCTCGCCCGTGCTCGACCCGCACACCGGCCAGGTCGTGGGCATCCACAACACCTCCAACGGCCTGGGCAAGGTGTGCGAGGTGGACAACCCTTGCGAGGTCGACGAGAACGGCGTGGTCACCGTCCACATGGGTCGGTCGTACGGACAGCAGACCGCCGGGATCCCGGCCTGCCTCGGCGCGGGGTCGACGGTGGACCTTTCGTTGGCCGGATGCGAGCTGACGAAGCCGAAGGCTTGAGGTGGTGACCCCGGACTGCTCGGCGGCCCGGGGTCACTCCCTTTCTCGGTGAGATCCGCGCAGTCGACGGTCCTGGAACGCCGAGACACTTCCTCGGGACCACGAATCACCCTATCTCGGCCAAAAAGGGACAATAGGGATGATCACGAGTAGATCTCCAAGACGGGGATCTCCCCGAAGATCGGGCAGGATTCGGGGCATGCGTTTGCCCAGAAGACTCATCGCCGTCGCCTTTGTGGTGGCGGCCGCCGCGGGGTGTTCGAATGGTGGAGACGGGACGCTGGTGGCACCACCGCCGAGCGGGAGCACGGCGCCCGAAACGACCACCACCACGAGTTCCGCTCCCCCGACGTCGTTCGTGCCGGCCGCGTCGCCCGCGCGGTTGAGTGCGGCGTGTCCGTTGTTGGACGCCGCCGAGATCGCGCGGGCGCTCACCAACGGGGACACCTACGACAGCAGCGAAGAATCCCCCACAACCGAAAACGGCCTTACTTCATACACCTGCGAATACCACCGTTCCGACGAGCCGAGTTACGAATGGGCGAGCCTGACCGTCCTTGCCGCGCCGGGGAATCCTTCGCAGAAGACGGCGCTGCAGGTGTCCACACAGGAATGCGTTGACAAGCCGCAGACCCTCAGCGAAGCCGCCGTCTACTGCACCAACGCGGACAACGGCACCGACATCACCGTGGCCAAGCCGAGTCACGGCGAGACCCGCGTCGTCTTGCTCTCGCTCACCCTGAGGCCGAGCGACGCGTCCCGCGACAGTTACGCATCGCTCGCGAAGACTGTGGCCGGGAGGTTGTGATCAGCGCAGTGCCGGGGCGAGCGCCACGAGGTGGTCGATGCCCGGGCCGAATTCCGTGCCCGCGGGGGACAGCAGGGTGACGTGGTCGGCGCCGGCGTCGAGGTGGGCTTGGACGGCGGCGGCGACGTGGTCCGGGCCGTCGTATGCGACGAGGGTCCGGACCAGGTCGTCGGTGGGCTCGGCGGGGTAGCCGAGGTCCGTGAGTGTTGCCCGAAACGCGGGGCGGTCGAGCCAGTTCGAGACGGTTTGGCGGGCCGTCTCGACCGAGTCGGCGATCGACAGCGCCACGACCAGGAGTTTGTCCGGGCCCAACGTCTGCCGGGCGAGAGCCGTGTGTTGTGGAGGGAGGCCGGCGGGGAGTGCGCCGTCGGCGATGTCGGCGGCGAGGGAGAGCATCTTGGGGCCGTTGGCGCCCAGGATGAGTGGGTACGGGGCGTCAGGGGCGGGTGGCCAGGTTTCGGCGGCCATTCCTTCCACATAGGACCGCATGGTGGCGAGCGCAGTCCCGAAAGGACGGTCCACACTCGACGCCTGCTGCGGGTAGCCGACGCCCAGGCCGAGTGTGAACCGGCCCGGGAAAGCCTGCGCCAGGAAGGAAGCGGCGGCGTGCGCGGTCTGGGGCGCCCGGGCCCAGATGTTGGCAACGCAGGTGCCGAACGCCAGCGTCTCGGTGGCGCCCAGGAGCACCGCCAGCTGGGCGAGGGCGTCTTTGCCGATGACCTCGTTGGTCCACGCCGCGTGGTAGCCGGAGCGTTCCAGGCGGCGCACGGCGGCGCGTTGGTCGTCGGCGGATGGCGTGCTGGTGAAGGTGACCGGAAGGCAGACGCCGACCGGACCGGGTTCGAACGTGGCCATCAGCGGGCGAAGTAGTGGCCGGCGTCCAAATCGGACAGCAGGCCGGGATGCGCCGGCTGCCAGTCGAACTGGTCCTGCGTGCCGACGCTCGACGCCGGCATGTCCGCGGCGAAGATCGGGCCCAGCCAGCCGAAGTGCTCGGCCGACTGTTCGGCCGGGACGGACTCGACCGGCAGGCCGAGGTGCTTGCCGATGCGCTCGGCGATCTCGCGCACGGGGATGCCCTCGTCGCCGACGGCGTGCAGGCGCGTGCCCGCCGGGGCGTGTTCGAGGGCGAGGCGGTAGAGCCGCGCGGCGTCCAGGCAGTGGACGGCGGGCCAGCGGTTCGCGCCGTCGCCGGGGTAAGCCGAAACGCCGCGCGTGCGGGCGGTTTCGATGAGCAAGGGGATGAAGCCGTGGCGATCCTCGTCGCTGTGGACCGACCGGGGCAACCGCACGACGGAGCCGCGGACTCCCCGCGTTGCGAGCGAAACCACGATCTCTTCGGACGCGAACCGGCCGGCCGCGAGGCTGCCGCCTTCGGGGACGGTGTCCTCGGTCGCGACGCCGCCGGGGGTGGCCGGGGTGCCGGAGCTGATCACGAACGGGCGGCCCGTGCCGGCCAGGGTTTCGCCGATGGTCTCGATCGCCAGGCGGTCGGTGCCGACGGAGCGCTCGAAGTCGCTGAAGTCGTGGACGAACGCGATGTGGACCACGCCGTCGGCCGCGGCGGCGCCGGTGCGCAGGCTGTCGAGGTCTTCGAGGCTGCCGCGGTGGACCTCGGCGCCGGCGGCGGTCAGCTTGGCGGCCGACGCGTCGGAGCGGGCCAGGCCTCGTACCTGGTGGCCGGCGCCGAGCAGCTCACGCACGACCGCGGTGCCGATGAACCCGGTCGCACCGGTGACAAACACACGCATGGTGTTGCTCCTCAAACAAGGGATGTTCTGGTTCTTCCACCCTGCCGTCGGATCCCGCACATCGGCCAATGAAACCTTCGTATTGCGCAATACGTTTCATGCATCACCGCAGGTAGAATGCGCACATGCCCGAACATCCGGTCGACCTCGACCTCCGGCTGGTGCACTGCTTCACGGTCGTCGCGGAGCACCGGCACTTCGGCCGCGCTGCCGAGGCCTTGCACGTGACGCAGCCTTCGCTGAGCCGGCAGATCCGCCGTCTCGAGCAGCAGCTCGGCGCGCGGCTGCTGGACCGCACGCCGCAGGGCAGCCGGCTCACGGAGGCGGGCGAGGTGTTCCTGCCGCAGGCGAAGGCGTTGCTGCGCACGGCGGCCCAGACCATCGCGCGCACGCGGGCCGCCGCGCAGCCCAGCCGGCTGGCCGTCGGGTACGCGGGCGGGCTCATCGTCACGCCGGCCGTGCGGGAGATGCGCCACCGGCACCCGGAGGCCGACGTGCAGACGCTGCACATCGCGTTCGACGACGTGCCGGCTTCGCTGCTGGAGCACCGGGTCGACGTTGTGGTGAGCCGGCTGCCGTTCGCGACCGAAGGACTCCACGTCACGGTGCTTTTCGATCAGCCGCGTGTGGTTATTCTCCCACTCGATCACCGCCTGGCGGGCAAGGAGTCGGTGAGCATCAACGACATCGCCGACGAGCCGCTGCCGCGCATGCGGGACATCGACCCGGCGTGGAGCGCGTACTGGCGCATCGAACCTCGGCCCAACGGCCGGCCGGTGCGCGACGGGCCGGTGATCGAAGCGCTGGAGGACAAGTTCGAGCTGGTCGCGTCCGGTCAGGCCGTGGCCATTTCCGCAGGTCACGACGTGCGCTTCCTGCGCCCCGACCTGACCTCGGTCGTACTGGAGGACGTCGAACCGGCGCACGTCGTGCTCGCCACCCGCGCCGACGACCGCAGCCGCCTCGTCGCGGCTTTCCGGAAGTACGCGCAAACACACCTCACGGGCCGCTAAAGTGAACGGGAGTTGAACGAAAGGGTTGCCACCGTGCGCTGACTCCCCGCTCTCGCGGCCGGACCGCCGCTCCCGCGACACGACCCCGTTCCTGCGCACCCCGAGGGACCCCGATGAGCACCGAGAACCACACCGTGCGGCAGTGGCGAGCGCCGAAAACGGTGGCAGAACTGGCGGCCGGCCCGGCCTGGACCGTCGAGCGCAGCCCCACGACCGGCCAGTGGAGCACGGCGGAGTGGCGCCACGGCCGCTGGCAGATCGGCCTGACACCGGTGCGCCACGGCGTGATCGCGGCCATGCTGTGGTCCCAGGACAAGCTGGTGGAACACACGCGCGGCGGCGAGGCCACGATCTGCGAGAAGGTGACTGGCTGGCTGGAGGAGATCGCGCGCAAGGCGTGACTCCCCAGGGCGTGCGACTGTTGCGCTGCCGGACGCCGGATGCAGGTCGATGGACGTCGGGCTGGGCGGGAATCTCAGCGGCGCGCCTTCACGATTGCGAGGCTCGCTGCCCCCGCGCTGGGATACTCCCGGCTCGCGGATAGCGGGCGTGCGGCGCCCGAACGGTTGCCCCCGGCAAGACAGCCACGCCAGATCCCTCGCGCCCCAGGGCAGTCCGGTCGAAGCTCGCGGAAGCCGGCCGAGCGACACGGTGAACAGCGAGACCTCAGCGTGGTAGCCGCGGCGCAGCGTAGGGGCGATCTCCCCGGTGCGACGCACCAATCGGCGGTGTGGGGCGCGGTGCAACCCGGGCCGCGGCGGCTGGAGGAGGTGGTGCGGGAAGGCCCGCACCACCCCGCACTCAGCGGTGTTCGGTGATGCTCGGTGGTGCTCAGTAGTCCTCGGGGTCGTCGACCACGTGGACGGCGGCTTCTTCCGCCGAGGCGGCGCCGCCGTCGAGGCCGACGTCGGAGGCGTAGAGCTCGGCGTCGGAGTCTTCGCCGGTGCCCTCGTCGGCGGCGACCAGGCGGCCGGCGCGGAAGTCGCCGAGTTCGTCGTCGATGAGTTCGCCGTCGGTGTCCTCGCTGTCGCCGAGGTCGTCGCCCTCCTCGGGCTGCACGTCGGGCACCTCGCGGGCCAGGCGGCCCTCCCAGCTTTCGCCCTCGCGCTCCTCCTCGGGCGTGGTGCCGAACTCGTCGACCTCGTACGGCTTCTCCGGCGGCGAGTAGCCCTCGTCGTACGGATCGCCGTCCTCGAGGGTGTCTTCAGGGTCGAGCACGCCGGTGTCGGCGTTGTCCTCGATGTCGTCGTCCACGGACGGCTCCTCTCTCCGGGCGCACCCAGTCTCGCGCCCGAGTCGGGAAGTTACCAGGCGAGCCCGCGCGCGGTTGTTCAGCGCGGCTGGAGGATGCCGGACGAGATCGTCGACGCGGTGAGGTGCTTGTAGCCCACGCTGGGAAAGTAAACGAGCAACTCGTGTTCGTCCTGGGACAACAGTTGTCCGTCTCCCCACAGGCGGTGGTGCACGGGAGCACCGCCGGAGACGTCGGCGCGCTGGTGTTCGGTGGTGTGCGCCGCACGGTCGTTGTCGCAGTTCTCACACGGGGGTGTGTAGTTCTCACCGAAGTATGCGAGGAGTTCCGCACGGCGGCACCGCGTGCTTTCGGCGTACGAGCGCGCGGCCTCGATCCGGCTGGCGAGCACGGCCTGCCGGCGCCGGTCGAGGTCCACGAGCTGGTCGGCGAGCTGGGCCGGTGGTGTGAGTTCGTGTTCGCATTCCACCATGCGGTGGTGGCCCGACCCCGTGACGCCCACGAACCCCAGCTCCGCCAGCTCGTTGACCACCCGCTCGACGGCGTGGGCGGGCACCCCGGCGCTGGCGGTCAGGTCGGTGAGCGCCGCTTGCCGAGGCGAGTTCTCGACCGCGTCGACGACCAGGTGCACGGTCTCCTCGCCCAGGTGCGTGCGGGCGGCGAGCAGGCGCGGGATGCGGATGGTCCGCGGGTCGTGCACGAGGACGGCCACCGCGGGTTCCCCGTCACGGCCGGCGCGGCCGATCTCCTGGTAGTAGTCGTCGATGCTCGCGGGCACCCCGGCGTGCACGACCGTGCGGATGTCGGGCTTGTCGATCCCCATCCCGAACGCGCTCGTGGCCACGACGACGTCCAGCTTCCCGGCGAAGAAGTCGTCCTGCACCTGCGCGCGGGCGGCCGCCGTCATGCCGCCGTGGTACGGCGCCGAGCGGAAGGCGTCGAGGCGCAGGCGATCGGCGAGGGACTCGCAGCGGGCGTGGGTGAGCGCGTAGACGAGGGCCGGGGTGTCGTGCTGGATGAGGACGTCGACGCACCGGTCGTCGACGGCCCGGGCCTCCGGTTTGCTGGGCTGCGTCGGGCGCATCGAGAGCGAGATGTTGGGCCGGTCGAAGTCGGCGACCACCACCTGAGGGTCGCGCATCCCCAGCCGGCGCGTGATGTCCGCCTGCACGGGCGGCGACGCCGTGGCCGTGAGCGCGAGGATCGGCGGCCGGCCGAACTCGGCGACCGCGTCGGTCAGCCGCAGGTACTCGGGGCGGAACTCCTGTCCCCATTCGCTCACCAGATGTGCTTCGTCCACCACGAACAACGTGACATTGGTGATCGCCGCACGCGTCTCGGCGTTCGTGAGCTGCTCGGGGCCCAGGAAGACGAAGTCCAGCTCGCCCTTCTCCAGCCGCGCCAGCGTCTCGCGGCGCTCGTGGACCTTCTGGCTGGAATTGAGGAGCTCGGCGTTGATGATGCGGTCGCCGTAAGGGCGACCCGCGATGGACCGGAGCTGGTCGCGCTGCAACGCGATGAGCGGCGAAATGACCACGGTCAGCCCACCCCGGGCGAGGCCCGCGACCTGGTAGATGGCGCTTTTCCCGCTACCGGTGGGCAGCACGGCCAACGTGTCCTGGCCCGCCGCGACCGCGTCGGCCGCCTGCACCT
Source organism: Amycolatopsis sp. NPDC047767 (assembly GCF_040704195.1). Classification (NCBI taxonomy): domain Bacteria; kingdom Bacillati; phylum Actinomycetota; class Actinomycetes; order Pseudonocardiales; family Pseudonocardiaceae; genus Amycolatopsis; species Amycolatopsis sp. NPDC047767. The sequence goes on along the minus strand of NZ_JBEYSJ010000039.1, from coordinate 1,300 downwards.
GTGAGGGCCGAAGTGCGAAATCGAACAACGCACCCGCGACGTCGGTGGGATTCGGACGTGAGCTGGTCATGGTGTCGAAGGTACTGTGCCGGCCCGGACGGCCCGGCCGTCACCACGGCCGGGCGCCCGGAGCCGGGTCAGTGAAGCCGGTTGGCCCAGTCCGCCGGCAGCCGGTCGGCCGGACCAGGAGCGGACTGGGTGAGCGGGTGGTGCGTCGGGGCGGCGAGCTCGGGGCCGCGTTCGTACATCACTTCCTCGGCGTAGTCCCAGAACCACTCCTCGCCAGGTTCGAAGCTGCGGACGATCCGGTGGCCGGACGAGGCGGCGTGCGCACTGGCGTGCTGGCCGGGCGACGAGTCGCAGCAGCCGATGTGGCCGCACTGCGCGCAGCGGCGCAGGTGGAACCACCAGCCCTGCGGGCTGGCCGCATCACACTCGGCGCAGCCGTTGCCGCTCGGCGCCACCGCGGGGTCGACACCCTCCACGTGTTTCTCCTTTGCGCGAAAAGTCCTGTGGCACCAGCTTAATCACAACCGCGGCGCCTGCTCGGCCAGTTGCCACAGGTACAGGCACGCCAGCGTGCGGTACGGCCGCCACGGCTCGGCCAGGCGCGTGAGCTCCGCCGGCGTCGGCCGGGTGGCCAGCCCGTAGGCCCGCTCGACGCTGCGGCGCAGCTCGAGGTCCCCGGTCGGCAGCACGTCGGGGCGGTGCAGGTGGAACATCAGGAACATCTGCGCGGTCCACACGCCGATGCCCTTCACCAGGTCGAGCTGCGCGACGACCTCGTCGTCGGGCAGCTCGTTCAGCGCGTCGAGATCGAGGCGGCCCGACAGGATGCAGTCGGCGAGCGAGCGCAGCGACACCGTTTTCGCGCGGGACAGCCCGGCGGCCGGGCGCAGCTCCTCGGGGTCGTCGGCCAGCAGCTCCTCCGGCGTCGGCAGCCGGCCGCCGAAGCGGTCCTTCAGCTTGCGGAAGATGGCGCGCGACGAGTGGATCGAGATGTTCTGGCTGACGATCGCGCGCACCAGCACGCCGTAGTTGTCCTTCGGGATATCCGGGTCGCCGGCCAGCGCGGGGTCGGGCGGCAGCCGGGGCGGCGGCCCGACGATCTCGTCCATGACCCGGCCGAGGACCGGGTCGGCTTCGCGCAGCTGCTCCTCGGGTGTCATCAACGGGATGTTACGCCAGGTCAGACGGGGTCTAGATGTATTTGGCCAGGACGTTGGTAGCGGAAGGTTCTGGTTGACGTGGGGAGAACCTCCGGTTGAGGTGTGGCTTGTCTAGGACCCACGTCAACCGG
>NZ_JBEYSJ010000038.1:0-91457 GCF_040704195.1 Amycolatopsis sp. NPDC047767 | reverse complement strand
TGACGTCGCAATCCACACCGAACCCGGAGGCCCTCCCTCACGCCAAGATCATCCGACTACGTGTCGCCACGTTCGCAACCTCCCCGGTCAGTACAGCTAGGGCGCGAACCGCTCCAGCCCGAACAGGTCGAACAACGCCTGCTGGGCCGGGTCGCGGTCGGTGAGGATGCGGCGGCTGCGCGGCCGCCCGCCCGTGGACGGGTAGCGCAGCACCGTCTCGCCGATGCCGCACAGCTGGTCGAGCAGCTCGCCCACCGACAGGTTCATCCCGGCGCGGTCGGCCTCGCGGCGCATGAGGTGGGTGACGGTGGCCGCGAGCACCGAGACCAGCGCGTGCACGGCGACGCGGTGCGGGGTCCACTCCCACCGCGGCGTCGGGCCGAGCGCGGCGGGACCGGTGAGCCAGCGGAACGTGGACTCGAGGTAGGTCCGCGCGCGATAGGCCGTGACGATCTCGGCCACCGGCCAGTCGCGGTCGGTCACGAGGATCTGCTTGCCGAAGTACTCGTCCACCAGCCGGGCGACGGCCGCCTCGTCGACCCGGCGCGTCAGCCGGATCTCGCCCGGCCGGGTGCCGCTGAGCGTCGCCTCCAGGACCCGGCCGATGCGGCGGCCGCGGGTCACCCGCGAGATCTCCGAGTGGACCTGCGTGCGGTCACCGCGGTGGGTGCCGGCTTCCAGGGCCGCGGCCAGGCCGTCGAGCTCGCGGATCGCGGTGCTCAGCTCGTCGGTGAACGCGCGGTACTGAGCCGCGTACAGCGTGGCCGAGTGCGTGAGGATGACCCGGCGCCGCACGCCGTCGACGGTCGCGCGGGTGTCGATCGCCGTCAGGCCGGCGAAGCGTTCCGGGTCCACCCGCCGGCGGGCCGACGCCGGCTGCGTGAGCAGCTCCGGGTGGTCGGCCGGCGGGAGCGAGCCGACGAACCCGCGCCGCGCGCCGAGGTCGAGCTGGGCGGCCTGCCCGGCGTGGAAGACGAGCGTGACGTCCGTGGCCGGGTACCGCTCGCCCAGCTCCCCCGCCAGCGCGCCGAACGTCGGCGCCGCGCCGCTTTCCCTGCGGTAGACGCGCGACGCGAGCGGGATCGCGCCGTCGCGCGTGACCACGAGGCCGAGGCCGGCGAGCGCGTCCTGGCAGGCCGAGGGCACCGTGCAGTCGGCGGCGGTGAAGGCCGCGAACTGGGGAACGTCCACCGCGAGCGCCGAGGTGCCGTCGTCGCCGAGCAGGTCGAGCACGGCTTCGGCGACCGCCGTTTCGACGCCCGTGATGCGCTCCGGCGTCAGGCGCTGCAACGCCCGCCAGTGGGCCGCCGTGGTGACGGCGGCCTTCGGCGGACGCGGGCGGACGAGGTCTTGCGCCGCGCAGCCGGCCCACCAGTCCTCGAAGCTCGCGCCCGCGCCGGTCGCGCGGTGCAGCACGGCGAGCGCGACGTGGAACCCGAGCGTGGTCTTGGCTCGCTGCGGGCCCGCCACGGCGTCGACCCGCCGGACGAGATCGAGGCGCTGGATCGTGCCCCACACGGCGGCGACGTCCCCGAACGTGCGGTGCCGCGCGCCGCCCGGTTGCGCGCCGCCGGGCAGCGCGCCGGCGATGTCCTCGGCCGTGCCGAGGTACCGCTGCGTCACCACCCGCGGCGCGCCGTCGACCCGCGCGGACTCGGCCAGGTAGTAGTACGTCCGGCCGCCGATGCGCTTCCCGATCACCGATGCCACACTTTAGGTAATACACTCCTCCCGGGTGATCGACAACCTTTCCGGGCCTCTGACCTGCGCGGATGATCGTCACTTCCGAACGGGTGAGCACGTGGCGGACAACGCACTGGCCTGCTTGCGCGAGCTGGTCCTAGCGTGACGGGAATGGCACCCGTACCCGAGTTGACCGCCCCCACCCCGTCGGCGATGCGCCGCGCGCTCGCGCGGGCCAGGGACGGGAAGACGCTCGACCTCGCCGAGGCCACCGTGCTGCTGCACGCGCGCGGTGACGACCTCAAGACGCTGTCCGAGCACGCCTCCCGCATCCGCGACGCCGGCCTCGAAGCCGCCGGGCGCGCGGGCGTCATCACCTACAGCCGCAAGGTGTTCATCCCGCTGACGCGGCTGTGCCGCGACCGCTGCGGCTACTGCACCTTCGTGACCGTGCCCGGGCGGCTCGAATCGCCGTTCCTCTCGCCGGACGAGGTCCTCGAGATCGCCCGCAAGGGCGCCGAGATGGGCTGCAAGGAAGCCCTGTTCACGCTCGGCGACCGGCCCGAGGACCGCTGGAAGGCCGCGCGCGACTGGCTCGACGCCCACGGCTACGACGACACGCTCTCCTACGTCCGCGCGATGGCCATCCGCGTGCTGGAGGAGACCGGCCTGCTGCCGCACCTGAACCCCGGCGTGCTGAGCTGGCAGGACTTCCAGCGGCTCAAGCCGGTGGCGCCGTCGATGGGCATGATGCTCGAGACGACGGCGACGCGGCTGTGGAGCGAGAAGGGCGGCCCGCACTACGGCTCGCCGGACAAGGATCCCGCCGTCCGCCTGCGCGTGCTGGAGGACGCCGGGCGCAGCTCCGTGCCGTTCACGACCGGCGTGCTGATCGGCATCGGCGAGACGCACGAGGAGCGCGCGGACGCGATGTTCGCGATCCGCAAGACCGCGCGCGAGTACGGCGGCATCCAGGAAGTCATCATCCAGAACTTCCGCGCGAAGCCGGACACGAAGATGCGCGCGACGCCGGACGCCGACCTCGAGGAGCTCGCGGCGAACATCGCCGTGGCGCGGCTCGTGCTCGGGCCGAAGATGCGCATCCAGGCGCCGCCGAACCTCATCGGCAACCAGTACGACCTGATGATCCGCGCCGGCATCGACGACTGGGGCGGCGTGTCGCCCCTGACGCCGGACCACGTGAACCCCGAGCGCGCGTGGCCGCAGATCGACCAGCTGGCCCGGCAGACGGAGAAGGCCGGCTACACGCTGCGCGAGCGGCTGACCATCTACCCCGAATACGTGACCATGGGCGAGCCGTGGCTCGACCCGCGCGTGACCCGGCACGTGGCCGCGCTCGTCGACCCCGCGACGGGGCTGGCGCGCGAGGACGCGATGCCCGTCGGGATCCCGTGGCAGGAGCCGGACGGCGGCTGGCAGCAGTCGGGCCGCACCGATCTGCACACCGAGATCGACACCACCGGCCGCACCGAGGACCGTCGCGGCGACTTCGACTCCGTCTACGGCGACTGGAAGGAAATCGGCCGCAAGATCAAGACGGGGCCGCAGAAGTTCGACACCGACATCCTGGAAGCCTTGCGCAGCGCGGAAAAGGACCCCGCCGGCCTGTCGGACGACGCCGCGCTGGCCCTGCTACACGCCGACGGGCCCGAGCTCGACGCGCTGGCGCGCATCGCCGACGACCTGCGGCGCGAGACGGTGGGCGACGACATCACGTTCGTCGTCACACGCAACATCAACTTCACCAACGTCTGCTACACGGGTTGCCGCTTCTGCGCCTTCGCCCAGCGTCGCACCGACGCCGACGCGTACACGCTCTCGCTGGAGCAGGTCGGCGACCGCGTCGACGAGGCGTGGGCCGCGGGCGCGACCGAGATCTGCATGCAGGGCGGTATCCATCCCGACCTGCCGGGCACCGCGTACTTCGACCTCGCCGCCGAGGTCAAGCGCCGCCAGCCCGACATCCACCTCCACTCCTACAGCCCGATGGAGGTCGTGAACGGCGCGTCGCGCACGAACCTGTCGTTGCGCGACTGGCTGATCCGCGCCAAGGAGTCCGGTGTGGACTCCCTGCCGGGCACCGCCGCCGAAATCCTCGACGACGACGTGCGGTGGGTGCTCACCAAGGGCAAGCTGCCGACGTCGGCCTGGATCGAGGTCGTGACCACCGCGCACTCGGTGGGCCTCCCGACGACGTCGACGATGATGTACGGCCACGTCGACAACCCCAGCCACTGGGTCGCGCACCTGAAGCTGCTGGCGCGCCTGCAGCGCGAGGGCATGGAGCGCAACGGCCGCCGCGGGTTCACGGAGTTCGTGCTGCTGCCCTTCATCCACCAGAGCGCACCGATCTACCTCGCCGGCCTGGCCCGCCCGGGCACCTCCCTGCGCGAGAACCGCGCCGTCCACGCCCTGGCGCGGCTGTTGCTGCACGGGACCATCGACAACATCCAGAGCTCCTGGGTGAAGCTCGGCGAGGAAGGCAGCCGGGCCGTCCTGCAGGGCGGCGTCAACGACATCGGCGGGACGCTGATGGAGGAGACCATCTCCCGGATGGCGGGGGCGTCGAACGGCTCGTACAAGACGATCAGTGACATGCGTGCGATGGTTGAGCCGCTGGGTCGGCCGTTGCGGCAGCGGACTACCGGGTACGGGGTTCCTTCGGCGGAGCGGGTCGCGGCGGCGGAGGCGTCGGATGGCGTTGCTACGGCGGTTCGGAAGCCGTTGTTGCCGCTGTTGACTTCCTGACTTGGGTTGAGGTGCTGCGCCCCGGGCCGAGTTCGGTCCGGGGCGCATTCATGCGCACTGTCTCCACTCGATCGGGTGTGGACTACTGGCCTCGAGAGGGCCTGCGCGCCGGGAATTGTCGGTGGTCGCCGATAGACTGAACGTGGGACGCCCCCCTCGGGAGGGCGGGGTCTGTCCGGCGATTCCCGGGGCCGGGCACGGTCCCGGGTGGGCGAGAGCTAGGTTTCCTCGCCATGGGGATCTCCAAGGCTTTGCCGGTCGTTGTCGTGGCCCTCGTGGCCGTCGGGTGCGGTTCAGGGGAGCCGCCGGCGCCGGTCACCCAGGCGCCGGTGAGCTCGTCGCGAGTCGCGTCGCCGCCTGCGTTGGCGGTGTCCGCGGGGATCGTCGAGGCCGGGCTCGGGCATCGGGCGTCGGTGTTGACGCTGACCAACAACGACGCCCAAGCGCGCACGCTGAACGGCTACCCCACCGTGCGCGTCCTCGACGGCAGCGGCAAGCCGCTGGACGTTCAGGTGCACCACGGTGTCTCGTACTTCTCGCCGGATCCCGGGCCGAAGGCGTTCACGGTGGGCCCGCACGAAAAGCTGATGAGCGTGGTGTCGTGGTCGGCCACGGTGACCTCGGGGGACACGACGACCGGCGCCGCGGTGGGCGTGGTCGCGGCGCCCGGGGAGGCCGAGCAGACCGTCCCGCTGAAGACCGACCTGGGGACGACCGGGGAGATCACCGTGACCGCCTGGATGAAAGACCTCCCGAAGTAAGGCTCAGCCGAGGATCCGCCGCAGCCACGGAGCGCGCGCTGCCCGGGCCTGCACCGAAAGCGCCGCGACCGGGGCCGAGCCGTCGAAGCCGTGGTAGGCGCCGGGCCAGACGTGGAGTTCGGTTTGGACGCCGGCTTGCAGCAGGCGGGTCGCGTAGGTGAGGACTTCGTCGCGGAAGGTTTCGGCGGTGCCGACGTCCAGGAAGGCCGGGGGAAGGCCCGAGAGGTCCGCCGCGCGGGCCGGGGCGGCGTAGGGCGAGACGTCGGGGCCGCCGCGGGCGGAACCGAGCAGGGCGGTCCAGCCGATGTCGTTGGCGGTGCGGTCCCAGACGCCGAGGCCGGCCATCTGGAACGACGACGGGGTGTCGTTGCGGTCGTCGAGCATCGGGTACAGCAGCAGCTGGCCGAGCAGCGCCGGGCCGCCGCGGTCGCGGGACAGCAGGGCCACGGCGGCCGCCAAGCCGCCGCCCGCGCTGGCGCCGCCGACGATCACGCGTGACGGGTCGACGCCCAGGGAAGCGGCGTGCTCGACTGTCCACTTCAGACCCGTGTAGCAGTCCTCGACCGGTGCGGGATGCGGGTGCTCCGGGGCGACGCGGTAGTCGACCGAGGCGAACGCGAGGCCGAGCGAAACCGCGTACTCCTTGAGCACCAGCAAGTCACGGCCGCGGTGGCCGCCGAGGATCATGCCGCCGCCGTGCATCCAGTAGAGCACCGGAGCGGGACCGGTGAGGCCCGTCGGGCGGCCGACGACGAGCGGCACCCCGGAAGCGTCCACTTCGGACAGCTTGACCGTGCCGTCGGCCGCGACCTCCTCCAGCGAGAGCTCACGCGTGGCACGCTCCTCGCGCAGGGCCGGGATCGCGGCGGCCGAGTCGAGCGCCGGCCGCTCGGCCCGCATCTGCTCCAGCACCACCTCGAGCTCGGGGTCGAACGGCAGCGGCGGCCCCACCTGCGGACGGGTCGCGGTCATCTCGGTACCTCCCAGGACGTCGTGGCTCTCGCCTGATCATCCTGGCCCGGCCGGGCCCCGCGCCACCTCCGCCAGGTGGCGGGAAATCCGGGCGCCGAGCCAGCCATGACGGCAGATGTCGAAAATTTGCGTAAGTCCGTCCGACTATTGCGATTTCCTGTCGGGAATTCGTATGATCCAGCTCACACACTGTCCCCACCAGTGCACCCGACCCCGACGAAAGGCGAGTGCTGCCCCGTGTCTCCCCTAGGTGTCTTCAGCGCGCCCGAAAAACCCACCTCGAGAAGGATCGCCGCGTTCGGCAGCGCCGTGCTCGCGGCCGCCGGCCTCACCGCCCTGACCGTGATCGCGGCTCCGGCAAACCCGGCGACAGCCACCCCGAACGCCGCCGTCGCCGGCCGCGGCGCGACCGTCCCGTTCATCGAGCAGGAAGCCGAGAACGCCGCCACCAACGGCACCGTGATCGGCCCCGACCGCAGCGCCGGCACGCTGGCCGGTGAGGCGTCCGGCCGCAAGGCGGTGACCTTGTCCGGCCAGGGCAAGTACGTCGAGTTCACCCTCACCGCCCCGTCGAACTCGCTCGACTTCCGCTACAGCCTCCCCGACAACGCCCAGGGCACCGGGATCAACGGCACGATCTCGGTCTACGTCAACGGCACCCACAACCGCGACCTCACCCTGACCTCCCGGTACGGCTGGTACTACGGCGGCTACCCCTTCAGCAACGACCCCGGTCAGGGCAAGGCGCACCACTTCTACGACGAGGTGCGCACCCTGTTCGGCACCAGCTACCCCGCCGGCACCAAGATCAAACTGCAGATCGACTCCGGCGACGTGACTCCCGCGACCGTCGACCTCGCCGACTTCGAGCAGGTCGCCGCACCCGCCGGCCAACCGGCCAACACCGTGAGCGTCACCGACTTCGGCGCCACCGCCGGCGACAGCAGCGACGACGCGGGCGCGTTCGACGCCGCCGTGGCCGCCGCGAAGAGCCAGGGCAAGCAGGTCTGGATCCCGGCCGGCTCGTTCACGCTCAACCACCACATCACCGTCGACCAGGTGACGATCCGCGGCGCCGGGCCGTGGTACTCCGAGCTGCACGGCGCCCGCGCGGGCATCTTCGGCAAGGGCGAGCCGGCCAGCTGCTCCACCCCGACGTACCCCGGCAACGCGGCGGTGCCCGGCAGCAGCACGAACGTGGGACTCTACGACTTCGCGATCATCGGCGACGTCCAGGCCCGCGTCGACTGCGACCAGGCCAACGCCATCGGCGGTGCGCTCGGCGGTGGTTCGGTCGTCCAGAACCTGTGGCTGCAGCACACGAAGGTCGGGCTCTGGCTCGACGGGCCCTTCGACGGGCTCACCGTGCGCGGCAACCGCATCCTCGACCAGACGGCCGACGGGCTCAACCTGCACCAGGGCATCAGCAACACGCTGGTGACGAACAACTTCCTGCGCAACACCGGCGACGACGGCCTGGCCATGTGGGCCGAGCACGACGCCGACCACCACAACACGTTCTCGTTCAACACGGTGCTGCTGCCGATCCTCGCGAACAACATCGCGATCTACGGCGGCCACGACAACACCGTGTCCGACAACGTGGTGGCCGACAACCAGGACCAGGGCGGCGGCATCCACGTGGCCAACCGGTTCAGCGCCGTGCCGCTGTCGGGCACCACGACCGTCACGCGCAACACCGCGATCCGCACCGGCGTGCTCGACTCCAACTGGCAGTTCGGCGTCGGCGCGCTGTGGTTCGACGGGCGCGACTCTGCCATCACCGGCCGCATCGACGTGGTGGACAACGACCTGCTCGACAACAACTACGAGGGCGTGCAGTTCATCGACGGCGCCACCACCGACGTGCACTTCGACGGCCTGCGGATCACCGGCGCGGGCACGTTCGCGTGGCAGCTGCAGTCCAAACCGAGCGGTACGGTCAAGAACGTCGTCGCGACGAACATCGGCCGCGCGGGCGTCTACAACTGCATGGGCCCGGACGCGCTCACGGGCCTGGCCGACCAGGGCGGCAACTCGGGCTGGACCACCACGTTCTGCGGTTCGTGGCCGGCGCCGGTCTACAACGGCAACAACGGCGGCACGACTCCGCCGACCACGCCGACCACGCCCACCACGCCCACCACGCCCACCCAGCCCCCGACCGGAAACCTGGCCCTGCACAAGACCACCACGGCCAGCGGCTCCCAGGGCGGCTTCCCGCCGGGCAACGCCGTGGACGGCAACGCGAGCAGCTACTGGGAAAGCAGCAACAACGCGTTCCCGCAGACGCTGACCGTCGACCTCGGCAGCGCCCTGAACGTCGGCCGGCTCGTGCTCAAGCTGCCGCCGTCGAACGACTGGGGCGCGCGCACGCAGACGCTCACCGTGCAGGGCAGCACCAACGGATCCTCGTTCACCACGCTCAAATCCGAGGCCGGCTACCGCTTCGACCCGGCCGGCGGCAACACCGCCACCGTCTCCTTCAGCTCCACCAGCACCCGCTACCTGCGCCTGACCTTCGCCGGCAACACCGGCTGGCCGGCCGGGCAGCTGTCCGAGCTCGAGGCCTACGCGTCCTGACCCGCTCCGGAAAATCCCCAGAAAGGACAAAGATGTCCCCCACCTCAGCACGACCCAGGGCGGCCTTGCTGGCCGCGGCGCTGGTGTCCTCCGGGCTGACCGTGTTCGCGGTCGGCTCGGGCACCCCCGCCGCGGCGGCGACCTGCCCGGCCACGGCGTCCGGCGGTGCGAGCGTTCCGTTCCGGACGGTCGAGGCCGAATGCAGCGCCACCAACGGTTCCGCCGTCGGCCCCGATTACACGCAGGCCACGGTGGCCTCCGAAGCGTCCGGCCGCCAGGCCGTGCGGCTCGGGCAGGGCCAGTACGTGGAGTTCACGCTGCCGGCCGCGGCCAACTCGGTCAACGTCCACTACAACCTGCCCGACGGCAGCTCTGGCCGCATGTCGGTGTACGTCAACGGGACCAAGCTCGGCAGCGGGCTTTCCGTGACGTCGCAGTACACCTACACCGACACCCCCGGCATCCCGGGCGCGAAGACCCACCACTTCTTCGACGATGCGCGCCTGCTGTTCGGCCAGAACGCCGCCGCCGGCGCGAAGGTCAAGGTGCAGCTGGACTCCGGTGACGTCGGGCAGGCCACCATCGACCTCGCCGACTTCGAACAGGTCGGCGGCGCCGGCGCGCAACCGGCCGGCTCGCTGTCGGTCACCGACTACGGCGCCACCGCCAACGACTCCGGCGACGACACGCAAGCTTTCCGCAACGCGTTGCAAGCCGCCCGGCAGCAGGGCAAGGAAGTCTGGGTGCCGAGCGGCCGCTTCGAGATCGGCTCGGCCCTGCAGATCGACCAGACCACCGTGCGTGGCGCCGGGCAGTGGTACACGGTGCTGCACGGCAACAACATCTTCAACAACGGCAGCGCGTCCGGGAACATCAAGCTCTACGACTTCGCCGTGTTCGGCTCGGTCTCCGAGCGCAACGACTCCAGCCCGGACAACGCCTTCCACGGCGTGCTCGGCAACGGCTCGGTCGTCTCAGGGCTGTGGATCCAGGACACCAAGTGCGGCCTGTGGCTGATGAACGGCGCGTCCTCGAACCTCGCGATCGAGAACAACCGCATCCTCGACACGCAGGCTGACGGCGTGAACTTCGACGGCGCCGTCACGAATTCGGCGATCCGCAACAACTACCTGCGCAACAACGGTGACGACGCGCTCGCGCTGTGGTCCAACGGCCAGGCCGACTCCGGCATCACCATCGCGAACAACACCGTGGTGCAGCCGAACCTGGCCAACGGCATCGCCCTCTACGGTGGCTCGAACAACACCGTCAGCGGCAACCTCATCCAGGACACCAACGCGCTCGGCGGCGGCTACCTCGTGGCCAACCGGTTCAACTCGGTGCCGCTCTCGGGCACAGTCACGCTGACGAACAACACCGCGCTGCGGGCCGGGGCGCTCGACCCCAACTGGCAGTTCGGCGTCGGCGCGCTGTGGTTCGACGCTCGTGACCAGGCCATTTCCGGCGTGAACATCCGCGTCAACGGCTTCACGGCCATCGACAGCCCGTACGAGGCGATCCAGTTCATCGACGGCAACGGCGCGGGCAAGCAGGTCAGCGGCATCACCATCGACGGCGTCACCGTGCGCGGCACGGGCACGTTCGTCGCGCAGTCGCAGACGCAGGGCACGGTGTCGATCAGCAACCTCACGGCGTCGGGTGTCGGCGTCGTCGGCACGTACAACTGCCCCTACCCGAGCTCGATCCCGAAGATGACCTTCAACGGCTCGGGCAACAGCGGCTGGACCGGCACCTGGAGCGACTGCTCCAGCTGGCCCGCGCCGAACTCCGGCCCGCCGCAGCCGCCCCAGTCGGGCGCGAACATCGCGCGGGGCAAGGCCATCACGGCCAGCGGTTCGCAGGGTGGCTTCCCGGCGGGCAACGCCGTGGACGGCAACGCGAGCACGTACTGGGAGAGCACGAACAACGCGTTCCCGCAGACGCTGACCGTCGACCTCGGTGACGCGGCGGCGATCAACAAGGTGACGCTCAAGCTGCCGCCGTCCAACGACTGGGGCGCCCGCACCCAGACGCTCACCGTGCAGGGCAGCACCGACGGCGGTTCGTGGACGACGCTGGTCGCCTCGCGCGGCTGGAACTTCAGCCCGTCGTCGGGCAACACCGCTTCGGCGAGCTTCGGCACGACGACCCAGCGCTTCGTGCGCGTGACCATCACCGGCAACACCGGCTGGCCGGCCGGGCAGGTCTCGGAACTGGAGGTGGCCGCGGCGTAGTAGGGCAAGCGGGAGGGGCTCCCCGGCCACGGTCTCGACCGGGGAGCCCTCCTTCACACCGCAGGCACCGCTTCCCGCTCGGCGACCTCGGCCGTCCGCCGAGCCCGCCGTCCCAGGTAGAGGATCAGCACCGCGCACACCAACATCGGTCCGGACAACGCCAGGAAGATCGCCGCCGGGGACCAGGCAGCGGCCACCGCCGCGCCGACGACCAGCGGGCCGAGGATCCCGCCGAGCCGGCCGATGCCCAGCGCCCAGCCGACGCCCGTCGAGCGGATGTTGACCGGGTACACCACGGCGGCCAGCGCGATCAGCGCCTTCTGGCCACCGCTGACCCCGCAGCCGACGAGGAACATTGCCGCCAGCAGGAGCCACACCGGCGCGTGGAACGCCGGCCCGGTCACCGCGAGGAACACCGCGCCCACCACGAACAACGCGCCCAGCGAACCGAACGCGCCCAGACGGTCCATCGCCGGACCCACCACGAGCGCGACGACGATGCCGCCGACCGTGGTGAGGCTCGTGGCCGTGACCACCGTGCCGTTGGCGAAGCCGAGGTCCGTGAGCATCGTCGGCAGCCAGCTCTGCAACGCGTAGAACTCGCCGAGGTTGACGGCGAACACGACCCACAGCAGCACCGTGCTCAGCACCCCGCCGTTGGCCAGCAGCGCCTTCAGCTTCACGCGGCCACCGGCTTCGGCCGCGTCGACGGTCACCGGCTGCGTCTCCGCCGGCAGCGCCGGGTCGATGCGGCGGCACAGGCGGTAGGCGCGTTCGGAGTTCGCGCCGCGGCCCACCAGGAACACTAGCGACTCCGGCAGGAACTTCAGCATCAGCGGGATGATCACCAGCGGCGCCAGCGCACCCACGAGGAACACGGAACGCCAGCCGGCCGTCGGCACGAGCCAGCCCGACACGACCCCGGCCACGACGAACCCGAGCGAGAACCCGCAGTAGATCGCCAGCACGAAGCTGGCCCGCAGGCGTTTCGGCGTGTACTCGGCGGTGAGCGCGACCGCGCTGGGCGCCGCCGCACCGAGGCCGATGCCCGTGATCAGCCGCAGCACGACGAGCTCGGCCACGCCGCCGACCCACACGGACACGAGGCTCGCCAACGCGAACAACGCCGTGCCCGCGATCACGAGCCGCCGGTGGCCGAACCGGTCGGACAGCGGCGAAAGCACGAGGTAGCCGATCATCAGGCCGACCAGCGCCGAGGAGAAGATCGGGCCGAGCACCGCGACCTTCAGCCCCCAGTCCTTCGCGATGTGCGGGGCGAGGTAGTTGATGGCTTGCGTGTCGAAGCCGTCGAAGAACATCACGAGCCCGCACAGCACCACCGTGACGTACTGGAACGGGCTCACGCGCTTGCCGTCGACGAACCCGGTCAGCCGGACCCCGGCCGTCACCGGGTGCCGGCCAGCAGGTCGGCCACCTCACGCGGGTGCGTCAGCGGCGCCAGGTGCGGGGCGTCGAGGCGCACGACGTGGTCGGCACCCGCGGCCATCTTCTCCTGGTCCACGGGGAAGATGGCCTCGTCGCGCTCGCAGACGACATAGGTGACCGGGTGCGTGCGCTCGGGTCCGGTGGCGGGCTCGGTGAACGTGAGGGCCGCGTGCGCGTGGCGCTGTTCGTGCACGCCGGCGAACACGGCTTCGTCGAGGTCCGGGGCGAGGACCTTGCGGGCCAGCGCGTGGTCGCCGGTGACGTGCAGCGTGCCGTCTTCGCGGGGGACGATCCACTCCTCCGGGTGCGGCGAGCGGATGTCGAGCAGGTTTTCGCCGCGGCGCGGCCGGAACGCCGCGAGGAACACGGTGTGGCGCACGCGCGGGTGGTCGGCCAGCTCGCCGACGACGATGCCGCCGTAGGAATGCCCGACCAATACGACGTCACGATCGAGGCCGTCGATGAGGTCCCGCACGTGGGTGACGTCCGCGGCCACGTCGCCGAACGTGGCCGGGTCCAGTCCCCCGCTGGGCAGCTGCTCCACGACGTGCGCCTGGTGGCCCTGCTCGCGCAGCGCGTCGGCCACTTCCCGCCAGCTCCAGCCGGCGTACCAAGCGCCGTGGACGAGCACGAAGTCCATGGGATTCTCCTTTGAATCGTGGTGGGATCGAACAAAAAGCGGTCAGGCGGGAATGCGGGGCTCGGCGGCGGCCACGAACGAGTCGGCCAGGAAGCTCTCGGCCGGCAGGCCGCCGCGGCCGGTGAGCAGGTCGTGGGCGTCGGTGGTCATCGCTTCGCTGCCGCAGGCGTATGTGCGATGCCCGGCCAGCTCCGGGTGGTCGGCCAGCGCGGCGTGCTGGACGTGGCCGGTGGCACCCGACCAGGTCTTGCCGGGGCGGGAAAGCACTGGCGTGTAGGCGAACCAGCTGTGCCGGGCCGCCCAGCGCCGCGGGAGCTCGGCCAGGTAGAGGTCCTCCTCCGTGCGCGCGCCCCAGTACAGGTGCACGGGCCGGGTGCGGCGGCGCGCGATGAGGTCGAGCACGATCGACTGGATCGGCGCGAAGCCCGTGCCCGTGGCGAGCAGGAGAATCGGCCCGTCGCCGTCGTCGAGGACGAACTCGCCGAACGGTGTCTCGACGTCGAGCGTGTCGCCGGGTCGCAGCGCCCCCACGGTGTGCTCGGAGAATCGCCCGCCCGGTTCGGTGCGGACGTGCAGCTGCACCGCGTCGTTGTGGTGCGGCGGGTTGGCCAGCGAATACGGGCGCGGTTCGTCGTCCGGCAGCTGCACCTCCAGGAACTGCCCGGCCCGGAACGGCGCGCGCCGCCCGATCGGGAACCGCAGGTCGAGCAGGGTGACGCGGGGCGCGGGCCGGCGGATGCGGTGCACCACCGTGGTGAGCTTCTTGCGCCGCGGCGGCTCGCTGCGTTCGATGCGGCGCGGCCGGACCACGACCGGGCCCTGGGGTTCGGCGCGGCAGAGCAGCACCCCGTCGGCCGGTCCTGTCAGCTCACCGCGGCCGCGCACGACCACCGAACCCGCGACGAGCGAACCGGTGCACGACGTGCAGACGCCCTTGCGGCACGAGTACGGGATCGCCCAGCCCGCGTTCTCGGCGGCTTCGAGCACGGTTTGCCCGTCGTCGCACGGGATCTCGACGTCCGTGTCCGCCACGGTGATCATGCGGTGGTCTCCTTCGTTCGTCCGAACAGGCCGAGCGCGCGAACCACGGCCGTGGGGTCGGCGACGCCCCGGCCGGCGATGTCGAACGCCGTGCCGTGGCCGACGCTGCAGAACGGCACGCCGGCGCCCACGGTCAACGCGGTCGAGGTGCGGCCGGCCAGCAGCTTGACCGGGATGTGGCCCTGGTCGTGGTACAGCGCGACGAACCCGTCGTGGCCCGGGGTGGTGAGCGCGACGTCGGCGCCGGTGGGGCCGACCGCGTCGATGCCTTGCGCGACAAGCGAAGCCACGGCCGGTGCGGTGATGCGCTCGTCGTCGCTGCCGAACAGGCCGCCCTCGCCCGCGTGCGGGTTGATGCCGAAGACGCCGATGCGCGGGGCAGCGACGCCGAAACTCCGCAGTGCCTCCCCCAACGCTTTCCCGGCCGCGGTGACCAGCTCCGGGGTGAGCCGGGCGAGGGCGTCGGCGAGGCGTTCGTGGAGGGTCGCGTGCACGATGTTCAGGCCACCGCCCGAGAGCAGCAGGAACACGCGGTCCTCGGGCACGCCGGTGAGCTGCGCGATCAGCGGCGGGTAGCCGCGGAACGGGATGCCCGCGGCGTGCACGGCCGTCTCCGAGTGGGGGCAGGCGACCACGCCGCGGTACCCGCCGCCGAGGGCGAGCGTGACGGCTTCGGTGACGTAGCGGACGGCCGCCGCGCCCGCCTCCGCGCTGAGCACACCCGGCCGGAACTCGTCCGGCGGCAGGTGCCCGACGGCCACGAGGTCGAGCACGCCGTCCTCGGGCGGGAGGCCGGGTGTGTGCTCCCGCAGCCGGAACCCCTTGTGAGCGGCCAGATCCGCGAGCACGTGGTGGTCTCCGACGAGCACCGGCGGGTCCTCGGCCCGGGCGGCGGCCGCGACGGCGATCTCCGGTCCGATGCCGTTGGGGTCACCGATGACCAGCAGTACGCGGCTCACAGCGGCAGCGCCAGCAGGGTGTCGATCTCCTTGCTGTCGCACACGACCACGCGCTCGCGCAGCAGAGCCTGGTCGCCCTCGACGCGGTAGCGGTCGACATAACGACCGCTGGCGAACAGGTCGGTCGGCCCGCCGCCGGTCACGCGCAGCACGAAGAACGGCGTCTCGCTCTCGACGTCGCCACCCGACTCGGTGAGGATCGCGGGCTGGCCGAGCATGTGGCGGTACACGTGCGGCTCGTAGATGTTGGCTTCCTTGAGCGCCGACACGCGGTCCTTCAGCATGCCGCGGGTGTCGGCCCAGATCAGGCCGGCGGGCAGGCCGCGGGCGTAGTTGTCGGCCGTGGTCACGCGGTAGTGGCAGTCTTCGGTGAAGAACGTGGGCCAGTCTTCGAGCGGCCCGTCGTCGATGCAGCGGGCGTAGTGCGCCTGGGCACGGGCGATGGCGACCTGGTTGTCCATCAGGCACGCACCACCCGGGTGCGCTCGTGCCGGCCGATCTCGGGCAGCGGCGCGTCGTCGTCGGGCACGAAACCCATCGACTCGCGGTAGGCCAGCCAGAACCCGCGGACCGACGCCTCGGTGACGCGGCTTTCGCTCGACTCCGCCGTGTCGCCGCCCATCTGCAGCGTCGCGTACTCGTCGGACGCGCCGGCGATCCCGCGCTGCACGAAGCCGCCGATGCCACCGTCCTCCATGGACACGTAGCCGGCGGGACCGACCAGGTTGGACTGTTTCATCCGGACCAGCCGCTGCTCCTCGGTGTCGGACTCGAAGCCGAGGTAGGTCCAGTTGAGCAGCGTGTCGTCGGTGCCGCGCGGGAGAATCTGGCGCACGGCCACGGAGTTCTGGATCTGCTGCAGCACGAAGCCGGGGTAGACCGAGAGGATCTGCAGCGTCACGTCGTCGCCGACCTCACTGAAGCCCTCCAGCAGCGAGGGATCGGCGAGGCTGTATTCGCTGTCGGACCGGATGTTCTGGTCGCGGTACTCGGTGGACTCCGTGACGCTGCGGTCGATGGCCGAGTAGCTCACGTGGTGGCCGCCGGACTCGTCGACGATGATCGCGCCCCGCTGCGAAAGCCGGTTGATGCCGAACGTCGTGAAGAACAAGTGCAGGATGCTGGCGTGGTAGGAGTCGCGGACGTTCTCCGCGTACAGCTTCCAGTTGTTCGGCAGGCGCTGCGCGAACCGGCCCAGCACCACGGGCTTGCGGCCGCCGAGCACGCGGTCGATGCGGTCGAGGATCTCCTGGCCGAGGTACTCCTCGATGTCGGGCAGGTCGTTGGACAGCGTGCCGAACACCAGCCCGTGGACCACGGCGATGCGCAGCTTGCGCGGTCCGTGGTCCGACAGGCAGAAGTTCGGCGGCATCCCGCCCTTGCCGCCCACACCCTCGGCGAACGCGACGGCCGTGAGGTCGCCCTGCAGGTTGTAGGTCCAGGCGTGGTAGACGCAGGTGAAGTCGCGGGCCTTGCCGTGGTCGGCCATCGCGATCAGCGCGCCGCGGTGGGCGCAGCGGTTTTCGAACGCGTACACCTCGCCGTCGACGTCGCGCGTCACCAGCACCGGCTGTTCGCCGATGAAGGTCGCGCAGAAGTCGCCGGGCTCGGCCAGCTCGGCCTCGAGGCACAGGTAGCTCCAGTGCGGGCCGTGGAAGATCCGGTCCTGCTCGGCGCGGTACACCGCCTCGTCCTGGAAGACCCAGTACGGCACCCGGGTCAGCGACCGCGGCCAGCTGCGGTCGGGTGCGCGGCGCGCAGTGGTCCCCGTGAGGCGATCCATCGTCGGTTCCTCCTCGCCCGGGACGCCGCTCGACAGCTCGCGGCACCCCTGATAGTGTTCGAATAACGAACTCAGTTTCACTTGCCGAACACATTGAAGGCAGGCGAGAGCCTGCCGTCAAGACCCAACTCCGGGGAGAGCCGTGCCCGCAGCCGAAGGAATGGCCGGTTTGGCCAAGGGATTGGCGATCCTGGAGCTGTTCGGAGAGGCGTCGCCGAAGCTCGCGATCAGCGACGCCGCGCGCCTGACCGGCCTCAACCGCGCCGTCGCCCGCCGCTGCCTGCTCACGCTCGTCGACCTCGGGTACCTCACCCACGACGGCAAGCACTTCCTGCCCACCCCGCGCCTGCTGCGCCTGGGCGACGCGTACGTCGAGTCGACGGCGCTGCCGCAGCTCGCGCAGCCGCACCTGGCGGCGGTGCGCGAGCACGTGCAGGAGTCGGCCTCACTCGCGGTGCTGCAGAACGACGACGCGCTGTTCATCGCGCGCAGCGAGGTGAAGCGGATCGTCAACACGGGCGTGCGCATCGGCGCGAGCGTGCCGGCCTACACGTCGGCGACGGGACACGTGCTCCTTTCCGCACTGTCCACTGAGGACTTGGCGGCCTACCTCGAGCGGTCCGAGTTCCACCCCAGGACCCCGAAAACGCCGGTGACACCCGACGAGATCCGCCGGCGGGTGGACCTCGTGCACCAGGAAGGCGTGGCGTTCACCGACGAGGAGCTGGAGTACGGCCTGCGCTCGCTCGCGGTGCCCGTGCTCGACTCGCGCGGCCGCACCGTCGCCGCGATGTCGGTAAGCGCCAACGCGGGCCGCATCTCGATGGACCAGCTGCGCGACGAATTCCTGCCGGTGCTGCGCGAGCAGGCGGAGCAGCTGGGCCGCAAGCTGTAGCTCAGCGTGTCAGCACCCTCGCACCGTGAAGTCGAGATTTTGCGAGCCATTGCAGTAAAGTTTCAGCCATGACGCGTCGACTTGCCGAAGTGGCCCGACAGGTGGGGGTCAGCGAAGCCACGGTCAGCCGGGTGCTCAACGGCCGGCCCGGGGTTTCCGCGAGCACCCGGGCCGCCGTTCTCACCGCGCTGGACGTGATGGGCTACGAGCGCCCCACCCAGCTGCGTGGGGAACGGGCCCGCCTGGTGGGGCTCGTGCTGCCCGAGCTGCAGAACCCGATCTTCCCCGCACTGGCCGAGATCATGGGCAACGCGCTGGCCCAGCAGGGGTTCACGCCCGTGCTGTGCACGCGCACCGCCGGCGGGGTGTCCGAAGCCGAATACGTGGAGCTGCTCCTGCAGCAGCAGGTGTCCGGGGTGGTGTTCGCCGGCGGGCTGTTCGCGCAGGCCGACGCCGTGCACACGCACTACCACCACCTCGTGGAACGCAAGCTGCCGACAGTGCTGATCAACGCCGCCGTCGACCACCTCGGGCTGCCGCAGGTCTCGTGCGACGACGCGGTGGCCGTGGAGCAGGTCGTGGGGCACCTGAGCTCGCTCGGCCACGAGAAGATCGGCCTGGTCCTGGGCCCGGCCGACCACGTGCCGTCGCAGCGCAAGCTCGCGGCTTTCCGCTCGTACGCGGCGAAACTCGGCCTGCCCGTGCTGGACGAGCTGGTGGAGCACGGCATGTTCTCCATCGAGGGTGGCCACGCCGCTGCGGCGCGCCTGTATCCGCGCGGCGCCACCGCCGTGCTGTGCGCGAGCGACCTGCTGGCGCTGGGCGCGATCCGGGCCGCGCGCCGCCAGGGACTCGACGTGCCCGGCGACATCTCGGTCGTCGGCTACGACGACTCGGCACTCATGAACTGCACCGACCCGCCGCTCACGACCACGCGCCAGCCGATCGAGGCGATGGGCCGCGCGGTGGTGGAGCTGCTCGTGAAGCGGATCAACGGCGGCGAGGTCGCGGCCGAGGAGCTGCTGTTCGCCCCCGAGCTCGTGGTGAGGGGGTCGACCGCGCGGCACCGGGCGTGATCACGTCCTGTTCGTAACTTGCAAATCCTCGTCGTGTTATTGCGGCGTTCTGGTCTCACACTTTAGAGTGACGGCCATCACGACACAGCCGTCGCGACCGCGAGAAGAGGCTTGAGATGAGCAGTCCCTGGTCCCGAGCAGCGAGGTCCAGCCGCACCCCCAGAACCGTGATCGCCCTGCTCACCGCGGGTGGCCTGGCCGTGAGCCTCGCCGCCTGCGGCTCCGGCTCCGAGGGCGGAGACGCCGGCGGAAAGGTCCAGATCACCGTCACGGGGCAGCCGCCGACCACGCAGCCGTTCGAGCGCAAGGTGTTCGACGCCGACGTCGCCGAGTTCGAGGCTTCCCACCCGGACATCGACATCGTGCCCCACGAGGGGTTCATGGACCCCAAGACGTTCTCGGCGAAGCTCGCCGGCGGCCAGCTCGAAGACGTGTACTACGTGTACTTCACCGACCCGGCGCAGATCATCACCCGCCACCAGGCCGCCGACATCACGGAAGCGGCGAAGAGCGTGCCGCACGTCAACGACATCCAGCCGCAACTCCTCGACAACTTCCGGGACGCGAGCGGCAAGCTCTACGGCCTCCCGACGGCGAACTACACCATGGGGCTCGTCTACAACCGCAAGCTCTTCCAGCAGGCCGGGCTCGACCCGGACAAGCCGCCCGCCACCTGGGACGAGGTGCGCGCCGACGCGAAGAAGATCTCCGCGCTGGGCAACGGGATCGTCGGGTACGCCGACTACAGCAAGAACAACCAGGGCGGCTGGCACATGACCGGCTGGCTGTACTCGATGGGCGGCGACATCGCCCGCAAGGACGGCGACAAGTGGGTCGCCGACTTCGACAACGACAAGGGCCGCGCCGCGCTGGACTACCTGCACGCGATGCGCTGGGACGACAAGTCCATGGGCAGCAAGCAGCTGCTGCAGGACGTCGACGTGCAGCGCATGATGGGCGCCGGCCAGCTCGGCATGTACATGGCCGCGCCGGACAACGTGCCCGTGCTGGTGAAGCAGTTCAACGGCAAGTACGAGGACTACGGCATCGCCGGCATGCCCGGCGCGCAGGGCACCCTGCTCGGCGGCGAGGGTTACATGATCAACCCGAAGGCGTCGGCCGCGAAGATCAAGGCCGGGCTCGAGTGGATCCAGTGGAAGTACCTCAACCCCGACCGCTTCGACAAGCACGTGAAACAGTACGCCGACGGCAAGCAGCCCGTGGGCCTGCCGACCGAGCCGACGCCGGACATCTGGCAGGGCGCGGTGCGCGACCAGCAGCTGGCCGCGAAGAAGAAGTACGCCAACGTGCCCGCGGAGAACTACCAGTCCTACGTGGACACCGCGGACAAGATCAAGGGCAGCATCGAACCGCCGAACGCGCAGCAGATCTACGCGGCGCTCGACAGCGTGATGCAGGCCGTGCTGACCGACCGCAACGCGAACATCGACCAGCTGCTCTCCTCGGCGCAGTCGAAGGTCAACAGTGTCCTCGCCCAGGTCAGGTAACGTGCTCGACTGGCCCGCGGTCACCCCGCGGGCCGGTCGGCCGGCCGCCTCGCCCGCCGAACGCCGGCGCGCCCGGCTCAAGCGGCGCCTGCGCGAGAACCTCACCGCGTACACGCTGTTGTGCGCCGCGCTCGTGGTGTTCGCGATGTTCTCCTGGTACCCCATCGTGCGCGGGGTGCTGCTGAGCTTCCAGCAGGTCGACTTCGTGAACCCGCCGACGTGGGTCGGGTTCGACAACTTCGTGCGCCTGTTCGCCGACCCGCTGTTCGGGGTGGCGTGGCGCAACACGTTGCTGTTCACCGGTTTCGCGCTGGTGTTCGGGTTCCTCGTGCCCTTCCTGGCGGCGGTGCTGCTCAACGAGCTGCGGCACGCGCGGGCATACTTCCGGCTCGCGGTGTACCTGCCGGTGATGCTGCCGCCCGTGGTCACGGCGCTCATGTGGAAGTGGTTCTACGACCCGGGCCCCGGCCTGTTCAACTCGGCGCTCAACGCCGTCGGCCTGCCCGGTCTGCAGTGGCTCGACTCCTCGACCACCGCCATGCTGTCGCTGGTGTTCGTGTCCACCTGGGCCAACATGGGCAGCACGACGCTGATCTACCTGGCGGCGCTGCAGACCATCCCGGGTGACCTGTACGAGGCCGCGGAGCTCGACGGCGCCGGGATGTGGCGGCGGCTGCGGCACGTGACGTTCCCGCAGACGCGGTTCGTGCTGCTGGTGCTCCTGCTGCTGCAGATCGTGGCGACCATGCAGGTGTTCACCGAGCCGTACGTGATGACCGGCGGCGGCCCGGACGACTCGACGGTGACCGTGCTCCTGCTGCTGTACCGCTACGCCTTCGTCTACAACGACTTCGGCTCGGCCAGCGCGATGAGCCTGCTGCTGTTCGTGGCACTGGGCGTGTTCTCGGCGATGTACGTGCGGCTGACCCGGCGCGCGGACGACTAGGAGGTTCCCATGACAACCGCCTTGCCGCGCAAGGGGAAACGTGCCGCTGTCCCGTCAGGACGGACGCTGATCTCACCGTCGCAGCTGCGCACCGGCGGCGGGAAGACCGTGTACGTGATCGTGTTCGTGTGCACGTTCGTGCTGTTCACGCTGGCGTTCCTGTTCCCGTTGTACTGGGCCGTGACGGGCGCCATGAAGTCGCCGGCGGAGCTGGCGGCGACCCCGGCGACGATCGTGCCGCGCGAGTGGCACCCGCAGTCGTTCACCGAGGCGTGGGACCAGATGGACCTCGGGAAGTACTTCCTCAACACGGTGATCGTGGCGGGCGGCGCGTGGCTGGTGCAGCTGGCGGTGGACGTGCCGGCGGCGTTCGCGCTGTCGAAGCTGCGGCCGAAGTTCGGCAACGTGGTGCTCGGGCTCATGCTCGTCACGCTCATGCTGCCGGCCGCGGCGCTGCTGGTGCCGACGTACGTGACGGTGACCGACCTGCCGCTGCTGCACCTGAACCTGATCAACTCCCCCGCCGCGATCTGGCTGCCCGCGGCGGCCAACGCGTTCAACATCTACCTGCTCAAACGGTTCTTCGACCAGATCCCCGACGAGCTCGTCGAGGCCGCGCGCCTCGACGGCGCCGGCCCGGTCCGCACGTTGTGGAAGATCATCCTGCCGATCTCACGCCCGATCCTCGCCGTGGTCTCGATCCTCACGATCGTGGCCGCGTGGAAGGACTTCATCTGGCCGCTGCTGGTGTTCCCGGACACCGGCAAGCAGACGCTGAGCGTGATGCTGCAGCGGGTGGCGATCGACATGCCGCTCAACCTGCTCGTGGCGGGCATGGTGCTGGCGAGCGTGCCGATGATCGTGCTGTTCCTCGTGTTCCAGCGCCAGATCCTCGCCGGGCTCACCGCCGGCTCGATCAAGGGCTGAGCACGGTCCGCAAAGACTACTGGGAGGACTACGCAGTGACCGAACTGTCTTCGGCTTGGTGGCGCAGCGCGGCGATCTACCAGGTGTACATCCGCAGCTTCGCCGACGGAAACGGCGACGGCATCGGGGATCTCGCCGGCGTGCGGTCCAAACTGGACCATCTGGCCGAGCTGGGCGTGGACGCCATCTGGTTCACGCCCTGGTACCCGTCGCCCATGGACGACGGCGGCTACGACGTGGCCGACTTCCGTGACATCGAACCGCTTTTCGGCACTCTCGCCGAGGCCGAGGAGCTCATCGCCGAAGCGCACGAGCGCGGCATCCGCGTGATCATCGACATCGTGCCGAACCACTGCTCCGACGAGCACCGCTGGTTCACCGCTGCGCTCGCGGCCGGGCCGGGGTCCGCCGAGCGTCAGCGGTTCTGGTTCCGCCCGGGCCGCGGCGTCGACGGTTCGGAGCCGCCGAACAACTGGAAGTCGCGCTTCGGCGGGCCCGCGTGGACCCGCGTCGAGGACGGCGAGTGGTACCTGCACCTGTACAGCTCGCGCCAGCCCGATTTCAACTGGGACAACGCCGACATCCGCGCGGAGTTCGAGGACGTGCTGCGGTTCTGGTTCGACCGCGGCGTCGACGGCTTCCGCATCGACGTCGCCGACGGGCTCGTGAAGGACCCCGCGCTGCCCGACGTCGCGGACGGGGACGAGACGCCGTTCTCCGACCAGGAGGGGCTGCACGAGATCTACCGGTCGTGGCGAAAGATCGCCGACTCGTATGCGGGCGAACGCGTGCTCGTGGGCGAGATGTGGCTGCCCGACATGTCCCGCGCCGCGCGCTACCTGCGCCGCGACGAGCTGCACTCGGCGTTCAACTTCGACTTCCTGGTGTGCCCGTGGGACGTCTCGCGCTTCCGCGACGTCATCTCGCGCACGCTGCGGGCCCACGACGAGGTCGGCGCGCCCGCGGCGTGGGTGCTGTCCAACCACGACGTGACGCGGCACGTCACGCGCTACGGCCGGTCCGGTGACACGGGTTTCTCCTTCGCGGACCGGCTGCACGGGACGCAGGTTTCGCTCTCCCTGGGCACCCGCCGGGCCCGCGCGGCGGCGCTGCTGACGCTGGCGCTGCCGGGCGGGGTATACGTGTACCAGGGCGAAGAGCTGGGGTTGTGGGAGGTCGAGGACCTTCCTTCGGAGCTGCGGCAGGACCCGGTGTGGGCGCGGACCGACGGCGCGGACCCGGGCCGGGACGGGTGCCGGGTGCCGCTGCCGTGGTCGGGTCCTGCCGCACCGTTCGGCTTCGGGACGGGGACGCCGTGGCTGCCGCAGCCCGCTTCGTGGGCCGACTACACGGCTTCCGCCGAGGCCGCGGACCCGGCGTCGATGCTGTCGCTGTACCGCGACGGCCTACGGATCCGGGCGGAGCAGCCGGCGCTCGGCGCGGGGGCCCTGGAGTGGCTTTCGCTCGGCGACGGGGTGCTGGCGTTCAGGCGGGAGCCGGGGTTCACGTTCGTGCTGAATTTCTCGGCTTCCCCGGTCCCGCTGCCGGCCGGGGAGATCCTGCTGGCGAGCGGTCCCGTCACGACGGAGATCCCGACGGACACCGCGGTGTGGCTGCGGTCCTGACGTGGAGGGGCACCTTGGGTTCGCTCGAGGTGCCCCTTGCCCCAGGCGACATCCAGCCCGGACAACGGGCCGGCTCGCCACACCGTCTCGGGCCCGAGCTCCACGCGGTTCAGCACCGCCCAGCCCGCGGCCAGACTGGGGTGGAGGCGTCATGGCCGCTGATCCACGGGGCCCTTTGTCGTCGTGGTTTCAGAACGCCGGAAGTTTTTTCCGGGACGGTGTCGATCGGTGTCGAGCGGGTTCGTAGGCAGGGTGAGGGGCCGCCCGGCCCGAACGTCTACCCGAGGAGCTCACCATGACCGCCACCTACACCTTCGACGTCTTCTCCAGCCTCGACGGCTACGGCTCCCACACCGGCGACTGGGGCGGCTACTGGGGCAAGCAGGGCCCGGAGCTGCTGGCGCGCCGCGTCGAGCTGTACAGCGCGGAGCAGCGGATGGTGTTCGGGGGGACCACGTTCAAGGACAACGTGGAGATGTTCGCCGAGTTCGGCGTGGAGAACCTCGACCCCTGGGTCACCCTGCTGCGCAACCTGCCGACCACCGTCGTGTCCTCCACCCTGCGCGGCCCCTTCGACTGGCCCGACGCGACCGTCCTCAGCGGCGACGCCGTCGACGTCGTCGCCCGGCTGAAGAAGGAGTCCGACGCACCGCTGCGCTCGCACGGCAGCCTGGCGATGAACCGCGCCCTCATGGCCGCCGGCCTGGTCGACCGCGTGCAGCTGACGATCTTCCCCGCCCTCACCGGCGCGACCGGCGCCGCCCGCATCTTCGAGGGCGCCGAGGACTTCGACCTGGAGCTCCTCGAAAGCCGCACCCTGGACGGGCACACTCAGGAACTGATCTACCGCCCGACGCGGCACTGATCCGGCTGCTTCCGCGTGGCTGGCAGACTCCGTCTCGTGGCAAAGCTCAAGGCAACGGTGACCCGCTGGGTGGACGAAGAGTTCCCCGGCTTCGTGGAGCTGCGGTTGGCCGAGGCGGACGGCACCGTCGTCCTGATCACGGAGAAGGTGCCCATCCTGACCGCGGAGAACTGGGATGCGAGCACTCCGCTGCCCATGCGGTTCGACCTCGACTGCGAAGTTCTGCGGCGCGAACGGGATCCCAACGGTCGCGAGGTGGCGGTCGTCGAGCTGAGCTACACGGTCGAGGACAACGACGGCCGGGGGCGGTTCACGGTGCCGGCGGACCAGGTGCGCTGAACCTCGGACCGCGCGGGTGCGGGGCCGCTCGAAAGCGTTCGGGCGGCCCCGGGGCCGGGCCTCAGGCGGTCAGCGTGGTCGTGCGCGGGCGGCGCGGAGGCGCTCGAACGCCTTCGGCCGCCCGACCGCATCGCGGCGCTCGGCGATCTCGCGGGCGCAGTCGGCCGCGGTGCGGTGGGTGGTGTCCACGACGAAATCGTGGTCCCCGTGGGAGTAGATCAGCGTCTGCGAGGCGGCGAGACCGTGCGGCCGATCGCCGCGCGAGCGCTCCCGCCGGGCGAGCTCCTCCGGCGCGCAGTGGACGTCCACCAGGGTGACGTCGTAGCCGTCGAGGACGACGAGGAGGTCGTCGAGACGCCACGGCTCGCTGAGCGGGTAGTCCATCACCACGTCGTTCCCCGTGGAGGTGAGGGCCGCGACGGCGCGGTGGTAGCCGCGCCGGGTCCGTCGCAGCATCTCCTGGACTCCGGCTTCGTCGAGCTCACGGGTGTAGCGCGTCGACCGCATCGCGTTGATCCCGTCGACGGGGACGTGGAACCAGGGCTCGGGCAGGATCGCCAGCAGCGCCTGCCCGATGCTCGACTTCCCCGAGCTCGAAGGGCCGTTGAGGAGAATGACCCGGCCGCGCGCCACTGGCTCCATGATCGGACTGTAACCGCCGGCGCCGATCGATATCCCGGCCGATCGGGCCTCAGGCAGTCAGCTTCAGGACGTCCACCCCACGCACGTTGTCCGCCACGTACACATAGCCGTCGTGCCAGTACGGCGCCCACGAGCTGGCGTCCGCGGGGCGGAAGTAGGCGATCTGGCGGGGGTTGGTGGGGTCGCTGACGTCGAGGAAGCGCGTGCCCTGGGAGTAGAAGGACTGGACGAGCACGTGGTCGCGCAGGTCGAAGTAGTGGGCGGAGCAGTCGTCGGAGGCGGGGTCGCTGCCTTCCTGGCCCGCGACGCTCCAGGTGCCGATGCTCTGCAGGCGGAAGGGATCCGCGGGGGTCGAGCGCCAGCCTTCGCCGTGGTACGAACCGGCCAGGGACGAGATGGTGAGCACGCCGTCGCCCGCGCAACCGTCGAGGAAGTTCTCCTCGGTGGCGTACACGAGGTCGTGGCCGCGCCAGGCGCCGGCGTCGCGAGGGCCGACCGGGTGGAAGCTGTTGTGCAGGAACTTCGACGGCGCGGCGGTCTCGTCGACGCCGCCGCCGGCGTACGGGATCGGCTCCAGCGCGGTGGCGCGGTGCACGCCGCCGCGCACGGGGTCGCGGTGCAGACCGCTCGTCCAGTAGCCGCGGACGCCGCCGCGGCCCGAGACCCACGCGACGCCCGCGGAGTCGACCTGGACGTCGTGCACGTAGTCGGTCTGGCCGTCGTTGCGGGCGAGCTCGATCGGGTCGGGGTGGACGACCGGGTGGCGCGGGTTGCGCACGTCGGTGACCCAGATCGGGCGCCCGCCCCAGTCGGCCGGCTGGTCGTCGGCCTTCGCGGGGCCGCCGGTCCACAGGTAGCGGCAGCCGTCGACGCAGCTGGTGGTGTGGCCGGCGGGCACGCGCACGTAGCTGAGGATCGCGGGCTTCTCCGGGCGTGAGACGTCGACGACGTAGATGCCGGACTCGCCGGCGTGCGTGTTGCCCTCGAACGCACGCGGGTCGCGCGAGAGGAACACCAGCTTGCGCTGCGCGTCGACCTCGGTGTCCTCCGTTTCCCACAGGCCGGGCAGGCTGAGCTGTCCGATCGCCTTCGGTGCGGCGGGGTCGCGCGTGAGGTCGTAGACCTTGAGGCCGAACTCGCCGGACACCACCATCACGTCGCGGTGGCCGTACTGGAGGAAGTTGGCGGAGATCGCGCCCGCCGCGTCGGGCACGTTGCCGACCGCGCGCACGCCCTTGATCGCACCTGGGTCGCCTGCGGTGTGTTTGGCCTGCACCGCGGGTTTGTCGTCCTCGCCGCACGCGGCGGCGGGCAGCTCGGTCGCGATGAGCGTCGCGGCGACAGTGGTCAGGGCCAAGCAAGATCGAACCCACCAGCGGCGCACACGAACCTCCCAGAACGCCCAGCGTGACCGTTGCACTCTAAGACGGTGACCAACCGGACACAACCGCCTTTCGTCCCTTTCCAACTGGTATTAAGACAGCATGCGCCTGCCTGCCCTGCTCGCCGCCGCGGTGGTGGCGTTGTCCGCGCTCGCCGGCTGTTCGTCCGACGAGCCGGCCCGCCCGGGCGTCGTCACGGTCGGGCTGCAGGAGCCGGGCACGCTGCTGCCCGCCGACGTCGACGACCAGGCCGGGCGCTTCGTCACGGGCGCGCTGTGGACGCCGCTCGCCGACTACGACCCGGCCACGGGCCAGCTCACCCCGCGCGCCGCCACGTCGATCACGAGCACCGACCACGTGACGTGGACCGTGAAGCTGCGCCCGGACCTGAGGTTCCACGACGGCACCCCGGTGACCGCTCAATCCTATGTAGACACTTGGCACGCGATCGCCGGCGAGAACTGGGCGGTCACGCCGGTGCTGACGAAGTCGTTGCGGGCCAAGCAGATCACCGCTCCCGACGCCACGACGATCCGGCTCGTGCTCGACCGCCCAAGCAGCCAGGTGCCGGCGTGGCTCTCGGCGCCGGGGCTCGTGCCGATGCCCGCGTCCGTGCTCGCTTCGCACGACTGGAACGGCTTCGCCCGCCACCCCGTCGGCGACGGCCCCTTCCGCCTCGCCGACGGCTGGGCCCCCGGCACCGGCGGCACGCTCCTGCGCGTCACCCCGGCCGAGGGCAAGGCCACCGAGGTCGACCTGCGCGTAGGCGACCCGGTGGAGCAGTACGACGCCGTGCGCGACGGCTCGCTCGACCTCGTCACCTCCGTCCCGGGCGAACGCCACGAAGCCATGCACACCGACTTCGCCGACCGACACACCACCTGGCCCCTGCCCGAGGCCGGCTACCTCGTCTTCCCCACGGCCGACCCCCGCTTCGCCGACGCGGCCGTCCGCCACGCCTTCGCCCTCGCCGTCGACCGCTCGGCACTGGAAGCCGGCCCCCTCGCCCACCAGGTCGACCCGGCCCACGCCCTCCTGCCCCCCGCCGACGCCCCCGGCGAACGCACCGGCACCTGCCGCCCCTGCTCGTTCGACGCCGCCGCCGCCAAGTCACTGCTGGCCCAGTCCGGCTTCACCGGCCCCACCACGGTCTACTTCGACCCCGGCGCGGGCCAGTGGACGCGCCCCCTCGCCACCGGCGTGGCCACGGCACTGGGGGTTCCGGTGACCGCGGCCCAGCGCCCGAACGGTCGCGTGGACGGTCCGTCTACTGTGGGCTTGAACCTCGCCTCCGCCAGCCCCGCGGACCTGCTGACGACCCTGGCCTCCGCCTCGGGCTACTCGGACCCCGGCTTCGCCCAGGACCTCACGGCGGCGGAATCCGCGGCCACCACGGCGGAAGCCGGGCAGCTGTACCGGGTCGCCGAGAACCAGCTCCTGCGCGACCTCCCGGTGGCGCCCCTGTGGACGGGGCACGGGCACGCTGTGTGGTCGCCCCGCCTGCACGGGGTGGTTGCGGCGGCGTTCTCGGGTATCGACCTGGCGGCGCTTTCCGTCTGATCACGGCTTCGCGTACCGCGCGAGCGGATGTTCTACCGGCTGTTCGACGACTTCCGCCGCGACAAGGTCATCTCCTGCTCACGCGTTCGGGTCCAGACCGACCTCCGCGGGCTTCGCCGTGGCCAGCGTGCCGTTGAAGCGGTCGTCGGTCAGTTTGAAGGTGGCGTCGCCGAAGTCGGCGGAGGTGAGTTTGTCGCGGATGCCCGCGGGGTAGTTGTCCCAGCCCACGAGGCCCTTGACCTGCCACACGCCCTCGTCGTTCTCGGGTGGTTCGTCGCCGTTGCCGTCCTTGGGGAAGCGGAAGTCGTGGGTCGAGACGCCGTCCTTGTGGTACACGGCCTTCGGGTGGGTGTCCTGGAACGGGACCGCCGACGCGGGCTTCGTCTCGTAACCCTGGTGCTGGGAAACGGAAATGTACTTCGCCTGGTCGTCCTGCACCCACACGACGATGTGCTCCCAGTCGTGCTTGTGGCCGGCCGAAACGGGGCCGTCGGAGACCTGGTCCTTCTCGAAGTAGTAGCCGTAGAGGTAGGCGCACCAGCCGTTGTTGCACTTCGACCGGGAGTAGACGTTGGTGTTGGCCAGATCGGACTTGTCGTGGCAGTTGCCGTTCACCGCGCCACCGAGGTCGAGGCCCGGGTTGAGGGTGCCGTCGGGGCCGATGGCGGGGGTGTTGTAACAGCCGTCCTTGTCGAAGTCGAGCGCCGGCTGCCACTTGGCGTCGGCGGCGGGCGCGCCGGCCGGCAGCGCCGCCGGCGGATCGGCCCACGCGGTCGCCGAACCGAAAGCCACCGAACCGAATGTGACCGTGGCGATCGCCAGCGGTACGACGGCCGACCTACGCAACGTGCGGTGCTTCATCGAGCGGGTCCCTTCTCGTGATCGCACGCCCAGCGTGGTCCCGGGACCCGGGCACCGCAGCGTGGATCAGACCACTCGAAGATCTTTGCCCGAACGGGTAAATCCGGCGGTACGGACGGGTCAGCCCCTCCCGATGAACGGCATGGTCGTGGCCGTGATGGTCAGGAACTGGACATTCGCGTCCAGCGGCAGCCCCGCCATGTACAGCACCGCGTCGGCCACGTGGCCGGCGTCGAAGGTGGGCTCGGCGAGCACGCGGCCGTCGGCCTGCGGGATGCCGGCGGACATGCGCTCGGTCATCTCCGTGGCGGCGTTGCCGATGTCGATCTGTCCACACGCGACGTTCCAGGCGCGACCGTCGAGGGAGATCGACTTGGTCAGCCCCGTGATGGCGTGCTTCGTGGCGGTGTAGGCGACGCTCGCGGGCCGCGGCGCGTGCGCGGAGATCGAGCCGTTGTTGATGATCCGCCCGCCCAGGGGTTCCTGGTCCTTCATCAGGAGCACGGCCTGCTGCGCGCACAGGAACATCCCCGTCAGGTTCGTGTCGACGACCCGGCGCCAGCGCTCCACCGACAGGTCCGCGACGGTTCCGCCCGCCGACACCCCGGCGTTGTTCACCAGCAGGTCGAGCCGGCCCCACCGCTCGCGCACCGCCTCGAACAAGGCCGCCACGGACTCGGGCGAAGCGACGTCCGTGGGCACGACCAGCGCACCCGGAGCGCCGTCCGCCGTCTCCGAAAGCGCCTCGGCCCGGCGCCCGGCCAGCGCGACCTGATAACCGGCGCCCAGCAACGCACGCGCGACCCGTCGGCCGATGCCCGAACCCGCTCCGGTGACCACCGCGGTCCTGTCCGCCATCGCACCCCTCCTCGTCCTCGCAGCCCAGCACGCTGCCACACCATCCGGGCCACCACAATCCACGTCGTGGACTCGCGGCCGTCACGAGGGCAGACTTGCGGAAATGGGACCACGAGACACTCTGCTCGCCGGGCTGGCGCGGCAGCTCGGCCACCCCAGCGGGCTGCCCGGCCGGGCCGTCGGGCGGCTGCTGAACCGCACCAATCGCGGCAACATGACGGCGGCCGTCGAAGCACTCGACCTGAAGCCCGGGGAGACGGCGCTCGACATCGGCTTCGGCGGTGGCCTGGGCCTCGACCTGCTGCTGCGCGCCGCGGCGGGCGGGACGGTGCACGGCGTCGACATCTCCGACACGATGATCGCCAAGGCCCGCGCCGCGTTCCCCGCCAACATCGCCGCCGGCCGGTTGCGCCTGCACCGCGGCACGATAACCGCGCTGCCGCTGGAAGACGCGTCGATGGACGCCGCGATCACGCTCGACACGGTGTACTTCGTCGACGACCTCGACCTGGCGTTCGCCGAGGTCGCCCGCGTGCTCACGCCGGGTGGCCGCTTCGTGCTCGGCATCGGCGATCCCGAGGCCATGAAAGCCATGCCGTTCACCGAACACGGCTTCCGGCTGCGCCCGGTGGCCGACGTCGAGACGGCGCTGGGCGAGGCGGGGCTGAACCTCGACCGCCACGAACGCGTCGGCGAGGGCACCCGCGCCTTCCACCTGCTGGTCACGAGCAGGTGAGGCGGCGGCCCCGAGCTGCCCGGGGCCGCCGCAACCGCACTAGCTCTGCGGCACGCCCAGCGCCGCCAGCGCCGGGCCCGCCATGATCACGCCGGCGCCCGTCACCGGGTCGTACCCGGGCGCGCCCAGGTCGATCGCGCTCGCCACCAGGGCCGAGCGGATCTCCGCGGGCGTCGCGGTGGGCTTGCCCGACAGCAGCAGCGCCGCGATCGCCGCCGCGTGCGGGGCGGCCGCGGACGTGCCGTAGAACGGCTGGAAGCCGGCCACGGAGGTGGCGACGCCGTCGGCCGCGGTGATGTCCGGCTTGGCCCGCGTGGCGCCGCCCGTCGAGGAGACGTTGCCCGGGGTGAGCTCGGTGCCGTCGGGGTTGAAGAACAGGTGGCGCTGCCCGTCGGAGGTGAAGCGTTCCCACTTGCTCGCCGCGGTGAACCGGCCCGGGTACGGGCCGGCCGGGTTCGCCGGGTCACCGGTCTCGAGTGGACGGCCGAACGCCGTCGCCGCCGGGGCCGCCGCCACGCTGAACGCCGCGGCCGCGGCCGAGTGGCCCGAGGTGACGCCCGCCGTGCTGAACGCCTTGAGCGAACCGGAGCCCACGAACCGGCCACGGATCACGTTGAGCGCGAGGAACCGGTCGGCGCCGCTGTACTTGACCACGGCCACGCGGTAGCCCGAGCCCGTGGTCGGCACCGAGGCGATCTCGTACGGGTTCTGCGAGCCGGTCTGCGGATTGTCGCTGGAAGCCACGACGCTGCCGGACGCGTTGAGGATGAACAGGTCGTAGTCATTGCCCGACCGGCCCCACGGGTCCGACCAGAACAGCGTGACGGGCTTGCCGAGCGAACCCGCCGACAGCGGGTCGGAGGTCTGCACCGCGGAGCCCGGGTCGAAGTCGTGCGGTGTGCCGCTGATGCCCGGCAGCGTGGTGGCCGAGGCGCGGAAGTCGCCCTCGTAGTAGCCGCTGGTGCCGTCGGTGAGGTTGCCGGAGTTGCCTGCGGACGAGAAGTACAGCGCGCCCGCGGCGGTGACGTCGTTGACCGCCTGCGCGACCTGCGTGTCCTGGAACGGCGACTCGTCGAAGTAGGCGACGTCGTCGACGATCACCGTGCAGTGGCCGGTGGTGCGCAGGGCGCGGATGTTGGCGGCGAAGCTCGCTTCGCTGGTGAACGCCGTGGCGAAACCGAGCGTGGCGCCGGGCGCGAGGTCGTGGACGATCTCCAGCATCGCCGTGCCCTCGTCGCCGCTGCCGGCCTGGCCCGCCAGCACGTCGACGGCCGGCAGCTCGCCCGCGGCCTGCGACTTCGACAGCGAGTTGACACCGTCGGACAGCACGCAGACCTTGATGCCGGAGCCGGTCACGCCGTACTGGGCGCGGGCGGTGTCGGCGCCGTGGGCCTTGTCCCCTTCGGACACCTGCGTCACGGCTCGCGCCACGAGCTCCCGGCGCGGGTCCTGCTCACGCCACGTCATCGCCTGCGCGGCCGGCGCGACGGCGGCCACGTCCCCGCGCGCTGCGATCTTGTCCACGGCGGCGAGCGGCAGGTCCGCGCGCAC
Organism: Amycolatopsis sp. NPDC047767; assembly: GCF_040704195.1. Taxonomy (NCBI): domain Bacteria; kingdom Bacillati; phylum Actinomycetota; class Actinomycetes; order Pseudonocardiales; family Pseudonocardiaceae; genus Amycolatopsis; species Amycolatopsis sp. NPDC047767. Next base: position 58,815 of record NZ_JBEYSJ010000038.1, on the reverse strand, counting down.
CGCGCCGTCCGGCGAGGCGTAGCGGACGGTTCCCCCGGCCGCGCGCACGGCCTGGGCCACGGCGGTCCCGGCGGCGCCGGTGATGTCGACGGAGACCGCGCCGCTGTTCGCCACGGGCAAGCCCGTGCGGTAGTCGGGCAGCAGCGCCGCGAGCGCGTGGTCGGCCCGCAGGCGCTTCTCGATCACCAGCCGGCTGTCCTGCTTGCGCTCCGCGGGCGTCAGCGACTTCTTGATGCCCTGCAACGCGCTGATGCCGGCCTCGGTGCGCTGCGCGACCACGTCGGCCGCGGACGGCTGCGCGCTCGCCACACCGGCGCCCAGCAGCACCACCCCCACCGCCAACGGCACCGACCGAGTGGCGGCCCGGCTGAATCCCCGCATCGACTCTCTCCCTGCCTCGCCCGCTCCACCGGCGGTAGTCAGACGAATCTAGGGAGTCACCACCGCACAGTACACCGACAAAAGTTTGAAACGTCCGGTGTGTCCACTCCGTGGCCCGGCGGTCAGCGTAGCGGCCTGTCCCCCGCTCGTGGACCGACTCCGGGCGAACGGGTGATGAACCCACGGACGACGGCGCCGGACCGTCCGCAGTGGACGATCCGGCGCCGTGGCGGGAAGAACTCAGAAGTTGATCATGTGCCCGGCCAGCCCGTGGATGGCTTCCTTCACGGCCTCGCCCAGGGTCGGGTGGGCGTGGACGTTGCGGGCGACCTCGTGCACGGTCAGGTCCCACTGCTGGGCCAGCGTGAGCTCGGGCAGCAGCTCGGTCACGTCCGGGCCGATGAGGTGCGCGCCGAGCAGCTCGCCGTACTTGGCGTCGCTGAGGATCTTGACGAAGCCGCCGGCGTCGCCGAGGCCCTGGGCCTTGCCGTTGGCCGTGAAGGGGAACTTGGCGACCTGCACGTCGTAGCCCTTTTCGCGGGCCTGGGCCTCGGTCCAGCCGAAGCTGGCGATCTGCGGCTGGCAGTAGGTCGCGCGCGGGATCATGACGAAGTCGAGCTCCATGGTCTCCGCGCCGGCGATCGTCTCGGCCGCCACGATGCCCATGGACTCCGACGCGTGCGCCAGCATCAGCTTCGCCGTCACGTCGCCGATGGCGAACAGGTGCGGCACGTTGGTGCGGCCGCGGCCGTCCACCGCGATGGCGCCGCGCTCGGTCAGCTCGACGCCGGTGTTCTCCAGGCCGTAGCCCTTCACGTTGGGCGCGAAGCCGATGGCCTGCAGGACCTTGTCGGCCTCCAGCACGTCCTGCTTGCCGTCCTTCGACACCGTGACGCGAACCTTCGCGCCCGAATCGTCGATGGCTTCGACCTTCGTGCCGGTGAGCACCTTGATGCCGAGCTTGCGGTAGCGCTTGGCCAGCTCCGCCGACACCTCGGCGTCCTCCAGCGGCACCATCCGGTCGAGGAACTCGACGATGGTCACGTCCACGCCGTAGTTGCGCAGCACGTACGCGAACTCCACACCGATCGCGCCGGCACCCGCGATCACGATGCTCTCGGGCACCTCGCTCTCGAGGATCTGCTGTTCGTAGGTGACCACGCGGTCGCTGCGGGAGGTACCGGGCAGCAGGCGCGCCGTGGCGCCGGTCGCGATGATGCAGTTGTCGAACGTGATCCGGTCGCCGTTGACCTCGAGGGTGTGGTCGTCGACGAACGTGCCGTGGCCGTCGTACTCCGTGATCTTGTTCTTCTTCATCAGGAAGTGCACGCCCTTGACGCGGCCGTCCGCGACCTTGCGGCTGCGCTCGTAGGCGGCCGAGTAGTCGAAGCGGATCTCGCCGTCGGAGGAGATGCCGTAGGTGGCGGCTTCTTCCTTCACCGTGTGCGCCAGCTCGGCGTTGCGCAGCAGCGCCTTCGACGGGATGCAGCCGACGTTGAGGCACACCCCGCCCCAGTACTTCTCTTCGACGACCGCCGCGCTCAGACCGAGCTGTGTGGCGCGAATGGCGGCCACGTAGCCGCCGACCCCGGCCCCCAGGACCACGACGTCATAGTGTGCACTCATACCGTCCAAATTACCCCGAACCGGCTGGCGGGGCGGGGTGACGGTGCTCGCCTCACGCACCGTCGCCGGGCGGCTCTTCACCGCGGATCCCGGCCAGCAGATCCGTCACCGCGCGCATGATCCGGGCGGTCGCCTCTTCGAGCACCTCACGGGTCGGCTCGCCGTTCCGAAGATCCGAAAGGTCCACCGGCGGGCCCGCCACGAGCTCGACGGTCTTGCGCGGGATCCCGTGCGGGAACCAGGCTCCGGCGGGCAGCAGGTGGTGCGTGCCCCAGTTCGCGACGGGCACCACCGGCACGCCGGTCTCCAGCGCGATCCGCGCGACGCCCGTCTTGCCCTTCATCGGCCAGCCGTCCGGGTCGGCCGAGAACGTGGCCTCCGGGAAGATCGTCACGCACTCGCCGGCTTCCACCGCCTTCACTGCGTCGCGGTAGGCCCCCGCGGCCGTCGGCGCGCCTCGGTACACCGGGATGTGCTGCCCGGACCGCATCACCGACCCGACCACCGGCAGGTCCCACAGGCTCGACTTGGCCAGGTACCGCGGCACCCGGCCGGCGGCGAGGCAGAACGCCGTGAGCGTGGTCGGGTCGGCGAACGACAGGTGGTTCGACGCCACGAGCACCCCGCCCGAAGCCGGGATGTGGCGCGCGCCGCGCACCCGGAAGCGGCTGAACAGCACCAGGAACTGCCAGACCACCTCGATCGCGAAGCTGTACCAGGCCCCGCGGCCGGCGCGGGCGAAGCGCCGGCCGTAGGCCTCCATCTGACGGAAGGTGAGCAGCTCCCCCTCGTGTTCGAGCGGGATCCAGCGGTCGCGCGACCGGTTTCGCAGGGCCATGAGCGTCATTCGTAGCCGAAGACCACCCGGCTCGGTGACCCCGGGTCCCGGACGCGGCGCGGATCACACCCGCTCGAGGACCACCACGGGGATCTCGCGGTCGGTCTTCTTCGCGTATTCGTTGTAGTCCGGCCACACCGAGGCGAGCTTGTCCCACAGCCGGGTGCGTTCCTCGCCGGAGACCGTGCGGGCGCGAGCGGTGAACTTGTCGGCCAGCACCTGGACGCGAGCCTCCGGGTTGGCCTGCAGGTTGAGGTACCAGCCGGGGTGCGCCGGCGCGCCGCCCTTGGAGGCGACGATGACGGGGTTGCCGTCCACCTCCTGGTAGATGAGCGCGAACTTGCGGTCCTCACCGGATTTGCGGCCCTTGGTCGTCAGGACCAGGGTCGGCACACCGGGCTGCCACTCGTGGCCGACCTCGCCGTCGGTCTCCTCGTAGCGGCGGACGTGCTCGTCACCGTAAAGCATCCGTGTGATTCCTCTCGGCTCGTCGATCTCGTGCTCGGCCCAGCCTGCCGCGAACCGGTCCGTCGTGCTGATCAGCTCGTGCAGGGTCCGGGGTTCGTCGAAGGCGTGCCCGGCGTCGGAGATCATCTTCAGCTCCGCACCTGGCAGTACCTGCGCCAGCTCCCACGCCGTGGTGGCGGGAGTGACCACGTCGTACCTTCCCTGGACGAGAACGCACGGGATGCCCGCGAGCTTCCCGGCCTCGCGGATGAGCTGGTCCTCGGCCAGCCAGCCGCCGTGGCGGAAGTAGTGGTTCTCGATGCGCGCGATGGCGAGCGCGAACTCCGGTTCGGTGAACGCCGAAACCACTTCCTCCTGCGGCGTGAACTTCACCGTCTCGCCCTCCCACCGGCTCCACGCGACCGCCGCCGGTCCGTGGACTTCGGGGTCCGGGTGGTGCAGCAGCTCGTGGTAGACCTCGAGCAGGTTGTCGCTGCGGCGCGCGTACGGCACGGGCGCGAGGAAGCGCGACCACGCCTCGGGGAACAAGCACGCGGCGCCGCCGCCGAAAAGCCACTGGATCTCTTTCACCCGCAGTGTCGCCACCCCGCGCAACACGAGCTCGCTGACCCGGTGCGGGTACTGCTCCGCGTACGCGAGGGCAAGCACGCTGCCCCAAGAGCCCCCGAACAGCTGCCACCGGTCGATGCCGCGATCCTCGCGCAGGAGCTCCATGTCGGCGACCAGGTGCCAGGTGGTGTTCACCGACAGGTCCGCCTCGGCCGTGCTGCCGTGGGGTGTGCTGCGGCCGCAACCGCGCTGGTCGAAGAGCAGGATCCGGTACCGCTCGGGGTCGAACAGCCGCCGGTGCCGCGCCGACGCGCCGCCACCGGGACCGCCGTGCAGGAACGCGACCGGCTTGCCCGCGGGGTTCCCGCACTCCTCCCAGTAGATTACGTTGCCATCGCCCACCGGCAGCATCCCGTGGTCGTAGGGTTCGATTTCCGGGTACAGACCGAGCATGGGGCCACTATGCCCGAGGAACCACCATGGAGGAGCGATGAAGTCCGGGCCGCACGTGACGCTGGCGGACGTGGCACAAAGCGCCGACGTGTCACTCGCCACGGCTTCGCGGGTGCTCAACGGCACCGCGTCCGTCCGCACGGACCTGCGCGACCGCGTGATGTCGGCCGCGGCTGAGCTCGCGTACGCACCGAACGCACACGCGCAGGCACTCGCCGGAGGGACACATCGGACGGTCGGGGTGATCTGTCACGATGTGTCCGATCCGTACTTCTCCGCGGTCGCCGGCGGGGTCATGAAGGTGGCCAACGGCAACGGCCTGCTCGTGATGCTCGCCGACACCTTCCGCGACCCCGACCGCGAAGTGGCGTACGTCTCGGCGCTGCGGGCGCAGCGGGCGTCGGCGATCGTGCTGATCGGGTCGGCGTTCGAGGACCGCTCCTGGGAACGCGCGATGGCCGCGGAGCTCGACCCGTACCGCCGCGGCGGCGGCCAGGTCGCGGCCGTCAGCCGCCACCGCGGGCTCAAAGTGGACACCGTGCAGCCCGACAACCGCGGCGGCGCGGCCGCCCTCGCGAAGGCGCTGGTCGGGCTGGGGCACAAGCGCTTCGCCGTGCTGGCCGGTCCGATGCGGCTCACCACGGTGTGCGACCGGCTCGACGGGTTCGCCGAGGAGCTCGCCGCCCACGGCCTGCCGCTGTCCGACGAAGACGTCCTCGAGACCGAGTTCACCCGCGACGGCGGCTACGACGCGGCGAAGCGGCTTCTGGAGCGCCCGAAGCGGAAGCGCCCGACGTGCGTGTTCGCGGTCACAGACCTGATGGCGATCGGTGCGCTGGCCGCGTTGCGCGAGGCCGGCGTCGCCGTGCCGGGCGAGATCTCCGTGGCCGGCTTCGACAACATCCCCGTGGTCCGGGATCTCACTCCGGCGCTGACCACGGTCGCGCTTCCCCTGGAACAGCTGGGCGAACGCGCGATGGACCTGGCGCTCAAGGGGTCGGGCACGCGGGCCCGCACGGTCCGCGTCAACGCCGAGGTCGTGCTGCGCGAGAGCACCGCGCGCCCGCGGCGCTGAGCACCGTCCTATGTAGACGAAAAGCGCCGCCGCGGGTTTTCCGGCCCGGTCCGGCCGGGGTGTTGGTTAGGCTGCTCCCGTGGCCAAGGTGCTGGTGGTGGAGGACGACCTGACGATCGGCGGCGTCCTGGAGTCGTCGCTCGCGCGCCACGGTCACGAAGTGCGCTGGTGCCGCGACGGCCGCAGCGCCCTGAACGAGGCCGGCGCCGAGCTGGTGCTGCTCGACCTGGGCCTGCCCGACCTCGACGGCGTCGACGTGTGCCGCCGCCTGCGCACGAGCATGCCGGGCGCCGTGGTCGTGATCCTCACCGCGCGGGCCGACGAGATGGACGTGGTCGTGGGCCTCGACGCGGGTGCCGACGACTACCTCACCAAACCCATCCGCCTCGGCGAGCTCCTGGCCCGCGTGCGCGCGCACCTGCGCCGCGGCGCGCCCGCGAACCCCGCCGTGCCGGTCGTCACCGTCGGCTCGCTCGTGGTCGACCCGGCGAGCCGCCGGGCGATCGTCGGCGGGCAGGAGGTCGACCTGCGGGCGCGGGAGTTCGACCTGCTGGCCCGCCTCGCCGAACAACCCGGCGTGGCGGTGAGCCGGGAGCGGCTGATGGCCGACGTCTGGGACGCGAACACGCACGGCTCCACCAAAACGCTCGACGTCCACATCGCCGCGTTGCGGCGCAAGCTCGCCGACGCCGCGCCCGAGCCGGCGGACGTGCCCCGGATCGCCACCCTGCGCGGGCACGGCTACCGCCTGGAAGAGGCCTGAGCGTGCGCCGCCGGATCGTCACGCTGACGGTGCTGGCCGCCGTGGTGGCCACCGTGCTGTTCGGGCTGCCGCTGGCCGTCGCGGCGCTGTGGTACTTCCGGGAGAACACCGGCTCCGAGCTCGAACGCGCCGCCGACGGCACGGCCTTGGAGGTGTCCGACGCGCTCGCCGCCGGGCGTGTGCCCCGCCAGCCCGTGCAGGGCAGCGCGACCGTCGGGATCTACGACCCGCAGGGACGGCTCGTCTCCGGCACGGGCCCGGACACCGCCGACGCGGTGGTGAGCCAGGTGTCCGCCGCAGACGTCGACGTGGCGTCCGGACCGGTCGACGGCGAGGACGTGCTGGCGGTGCCGGTGATGGACGGCGCGCGGCTCGCGGGGGTGGTCCGCGCCGCGATGCCGCACGACGTGCTCCTGCGCCGCGTCGGCCTGACCTGGCTCGGGATGGTCGGGTTCGGCGTCGCGGCCGTCGCCGCGAGCTGGCTCATCGCGCGGCGCATCGCGGCCCGGCTGTCGAGCCCGCTGGAGGAGCTGTCGTCGGCCGCGGCCCGGCTCGGCGACGGCGACTTCACGGCTCGCAGCCCGCGCGCCGGCATCACCGAGATCGACCGGGTCGGCACGGCACTGGACGTGACCGCGGAGCGCATCGGCGAGACGCTCGATCGCGAACGCGCGTTCTCGGCCGAGGCGTCGCACCAGCTGCGCACGCCGCTGGCCGGCCTGCGGTTGCAGCTGGAGGCCGCGCTGGAGACGCCCGGGCTCGACCCGTACGAGGCGATCCGCGCCGGTATCGACTCGGCCGACCGGCTCGAGCGCACCATCGACGACCTGCTCGCGTTGTCCCGCGAACGCCGCGCACCACGCGCGGAGCTCGACCTCGCGGGGATACTCGCCGAGCTGCGCGACGCCGGCGCTCCGCTGCTCAACGGCCGCGGGCTTCGCGTCGAAGTCCAGGACCCGCCCACCGTCCGGGCTTCGGCGGCGGCCGTGCGGCAAGTGCTCGCCGTGCTGCTGGACAACGCGACTACCCACGGCCGCGGGCCGGTCACCGTCGTCGCGCGCGACGCGGGTGGCGCGCTCGCGATCGACGTGGCCGACGACGGCCCGGACCTCGGCGACACCGATCCGTTCGCCCTGGCCCGCACCGCTCCGCCCGGACACGGCATCGGGCTGCGGCTGGCCCGCAGCCTGGCCGAGGCCGACGGCGGGCGGCTGCGGCTCTCGTGCCCGCACCCGCCGACGTTCACGCTGCTGCTGCCCGCGAGTGACGACCCGGCGCGGCCCGCCACCCCGGTCGAGCCCGCTGAACCGGCCCGGCCGGCTGAAGCGTCGCCCGCCGTCGCGGAGTGAACAGATCACCGTTTCCGACCGTGAAAGTGCAATGAAACACCCAGATCTCATCCGAACGCGCAACGTTTTCCAGTTTTCGGGGCACACTTCGCTCGATACCGTGGCTCGCGCCCGATCTTCATCGCAGCCTCGACGACGAGGAGTAGCCAGGTGACGTCCACCCCGACCCGCGTACGGCTCGGCACGGCGCTGGGGCGCCGCAAACCGGTCGCGGACCTGGTGGCCGAAGCCGGCCACGGGCCGTTGAAACGCTCGCTCGGCCTGGGCCAGCTCACGATGCTGTCGATCGGCGCGACGCTGGGCAGCGGCATCTTCGTGGTGCTCGGCGAGGCCGTGCCGGTGGCCGGACCCGCCGTGGTGCTCTCGTTCGTGCTCGCCGGGGTCACGGCGCTGTTCTCCGCGCTGTCCTACGCCGAGCTCGCCGGCATGATCCCGCTGTCGGGCTCGTCGTACTCCTACGCGTACGCCACGCTCGGCGAGCTGGTGGCGTGGGTCTGCGGCTGGTGCCTGATCCTGGAGTACGGCGTGTCCGTGGCGTCGGTGGCCGTCGGCTGGGGCCAGTACGTCAACGAGCTGCTGCAGCTGGCGTTCGGGTTCGCGCTGCCGGAGTCGATCAGCGGCCCGCCCGGCGACGGCGGGCTGGTGAACATGCCCGCGATCGTCGTCGTGCTGCTGGCGATGGTGCTGCTGCTCTCGGGCGCGAAGGAGAGCGCGCGGGCCAACGCGATCATGGTCGGGGTGAAGATCGCGACGCTGGTCCTGTTCTGCGCCATCGCGTTCACCGCGGTGCAGGCCAAGAACTTCACGCCGTTCCTGCCGATGGGCCTCGCGGGCATGAGCGCGGGCGGCGCGAAGTTGTTCTTCTCCTACATCGGGTTCGACGCCGCGTCGACCGCCGGCGAGGAGGCCCGCAACCCGCAGCGCGACCTGCCGCGCGCGATCCTGCTCTCGCTCGGCATCGTGACGGTGCTCTACTGCCTGGTGGCCGTCGCGGCGGTCGGCGCCTTGCCGTGGCAGCAGTTCGACGACCAGCAGGCGGCCCTGTCCCACGTGCTGACCTCGGTGCTGGACAGCCCGTTCTGGGCCGGTATCCTCGCCGTCGGCGCCATCGTGGCGATCTCCAGCGTGGTGCTGACCGTCCTCTACGGACAGACGCGCATCCTGTTCGCCATGTCGCGCGACGGGCTCGTGCCCCAGGCACTGTCCACAGTGCACCCGAGGACCGGCGTGCCGCGCACGAACACCCTGGTGGTGTCGGCGTTCGTCGCCGTGCTCGCCGCGTTCGTGCCGCTGGGCAAGCTCGCCGACGCGACCAGCATCGGCACGCTCTTCGCGTTCGGCCTGGTCAACATCGCCGTGCTCGTGCTGCGCCGGCGCCGCCCCGACGACGCGCGCACGTTCCGCGTGCCGTTCTCCCCCGTCACGCCGATCCTCGGCGTGCTCTGCTGCGCGTACATGATGTTCAGCCTCGACGGCGCCACGTGGGTCGTGTTCGGCGGCTGGATGCTGCTCGGGCTGGTGCTGTACTTCGGGTACGGCATCCGGCGTTCGCGGCTGGCGGCGGCGAAATGATCGTCGCCGTCCACCAGGGGCCGTACGAGGAACTGCCGGCCGCACTAGCCGCCGCGGCCGAAGGCGGGGCCGTGCTCGTGGTCACCGCGGAGATGATCACCACGGGGTACGCGATCGGCGCCGCCGCGGTCGCCGAGCGCGCCGAGCCGGCAGACGGACCGCTGGCGCAGGAGCTGGGCATGCTCGCTCGTGCGCATGGTGTGGCACTGGTCTACGGCTACCCCGAACGCGACGGCGACGCCGTGTACAACTCCGCGCAACTGCTGTCGGCGCAAGGGGACCGGCTCGCGAACTACCGCAAGACGCACCTGTTCGGCGACCTCGACCGCGGCCAGTTCTCCCCCGGCACCGAACCCGTGGTGCAGGCCGACCTCGACGGTCTGCGCCTGGGCCTGCTCATCTGTTACGACGTGGAGTTCCCCGAGCTCGTCCGCGCCCACGCACTCGCCGGCACGCAGGTCCTGCTCGTGCCGACCGCGCTGATGCGGCCGTACGAACGCGTCGCCGACGCCGTTGTGCCTGTGCGAGCGTACGAAAGCCAGCTGTACGTGGTGTACGCCAACCGTTGTGACGTCGAGGGCGAGCTGTCCTACTGCGGCCACTCGAGCGTCGCCGCGCCCGACGGCACGGTGACGGCGGCGGGCGAAGGACCCGAGCTGATCTTCGCCGACGTCGACCCGGCCGTGCTCGCGCGGGCCCGCACCGAGAACACCTACCTGGCCGACCGCCGGCCCGCGTTGTACCGATCCCTGACCGAAGAAGGACCCCAGGCATGACCTCCGCCGTCCCGACCGCGATCCCCACGGACGAGCCGGCCGGGCGCCCGATCACCATGTTCGGCCCCGACTTCCCGTTCGCCTACGACGACTACCTCACCCACCCCGCCGGCCTCGGGACCGTGCCGGCCGAGCACCACGGCACCGAGGTCGCGGTGATCGGCGGCGGGCTGTCGGGCGTCGTCACGGCCTACGAGCTCATGAAGCTCGGGCTGCGGCCGGTCGTGTACGAGATCGCCGAGCTGGGCGGACGCCTGCGCACGCACCGCTTCCCCGGCCTGCCCGACGACGTCGTCGCCGAGATGGGGGCCATGCGCTTCCCACCGGCGTCGACCGCGTTGTTCCACTACATCGACAAGGTGGGGCTGCGGACCTCGCCGTTCCCGAACCCGCTCGCGCCCGCGACGCCGAGCACCGTCGTGGACCTCAAGGGGCAGAGCCATTACGCGCGCACGCAGGACGACCTGCCGCCCGTGTTCGGCGAAGTCGCGAAGGCGTGGCAGCGCACGCTCGACGAGCACGCGTCCTTCGCCGAGATGCAGACCGCGATCCGCGACCGCGACGCGAAAACCGTGAAGCGGATCTGGAACGAGCTCGTACCCCGCCTGGACAACCAGACGTTCTACGGGTTCCTGTGCGACTCGCCCGCGTTCGCGTCGTTCAGCCACCGCGAGATCTTCGGCCAGGTCGGCTTCGGCACGGGCGGCTGGGACACCGATTTCCCCAACTCGATCCTGGAGATCCTGCGCGTCGTCTACACCGGCGCCGACGACGAGCACCGCAGCATCACCGGCGGCAGCAGGCAGCTGCCCGTGCGATTGTGGGACCACGCACCGGAAACGCTCGCGCACTGGCCCGCCGGCACCAGTCTCGCGGCGCTGCACGAGGGCGGCCGGCCGCGCCCCGGTGTCACGCGGCTGCACCGCACGGCGCCGAACAACGTGACCGTCACCGACGCGTCCGGGCACATCCGCACCTTCCGCGCCGCGGTGTTCACCGCGCAGAGCTGGATGCTGCTGTCCAAGATCGAATGCGACGAGTCGCTGTTCCCGATCGACCACTGGACGGCCATCGAGCGCACGCACTACATGGAGTCCTCGAAGGTCTTCGTGCCCGTGGACCGGCCGTTCTGGCTCGACCGCGACCCCGTGACCGGGCGCGACACGATGAGCATGACGCTGACCGACCGGATGCCGCGCGGCACCTACCTGCTCGGCGACGACCCGGACAAACCCGCCGTGATCTGCCTTTCCTACACGTGGGCCGACGATTCGCTGAAGTGGCTGCCGCTGAGCGTGTCCGAACGCGTGGAGGTGATGCTGCAGTCGCTGCGCGAGATCTACCCCGGCGTCGACGTGCGCAAGCACCTCGTGGGCGACCCGGTGACCGTGTCGTGGGAGGCCGAACCGCACTTCATGGGTGCGTTCAAGGCGAACCTGCCCGGCCACTACCGCTACCAGCACCGCCTGTTCACGCACTTCAAGCAGGACAACCTGCCCGAGCGGTACCGCGGGCTGTTCCTCGCCGGAGACGACGTCTCGTGGACCGCGGGCTGGGCCGAGGGCGCGGTGCAGACGGCGCTCAACGCGGTGTGGGGCGTGCAGCACCACTTCGGCGGCGAGTCGGCGCCGGCCAACCCCGGCCCCGGTGACCTGTTCGACGACCTGGCCCCGATCGAGCTGCCCGACTGACCCCGCGGCCCGTCAACCCGTACCCGGCGGTAGCCAACCGATGGTGTCGCCCGGGCGCGACACCGCCGGAGATCGGTCGGCCCCACTGAACCGATCATGCGAAAATATTACTCATGAATACGGAGCCGGCGCCGAAGTGGCGGAGACTGGAACCGGACGAGCGCAGAGAGCAGATCTACGCCTGCGCGGCGCGCCTGTTCGGCGAACGGCCCTACTCGGCGGTGTCCACTTCGGACATCGCCGCGGCCGCCGGGGTCGCGCGGGGGTTGATCAACCACTACTTCGGCACGAAACGCGAGCTGTACCTGGAAATCGTGCGGCGCGCGCTGACCGTGCCGCGGCTCGCGATCGAGATCCTGCCCGAGGGCCCGCTCGAGCTGCGCGCCGACGCCGCCATCGACTGGTTCCTCGACATGGTGCGCGCGCAGGAGAAGACGTGGCTCGCCGCGATCGCCCCGGAGGGCATCGGGCGCGACGCGGAGGTCGACCGCATCCTCGAACAGGCCGACCGCGAGTCGGCCGACCGCGTGCTGGAGGCCGTCGGGCTCTCGCGCGACAGCGAGCACGGCGAGGAGCTGAACGCGGCCGTGCGGGCGTTCGCCGGCATGGTGAAGGCGGCCGGACGTGAGTGGCTCGTGCGGGGCTCGCTGAGCCGCGACCAGGTGCACACGCTGCTGAGCAAATCGCTCGTCACGCTCATCGGTGAGGTGTTCCCGCTGATCCAGGGCGAAGTCCCCGGGGAATGACGGAACCCCCGGCACCACGAGGGGGGAGGAAAGTGCCGGGGGCCCCGGCCGGAAGCCTCACGACCCCCGGCTGCTTTCCACGTTACCCCTGGTCGACGTGGGTTCGGTGTCAGTTTCCCCCGGATTCCACCGGGGTGGTCACACGTTCGGCCCACGCCGGAAGGCTGCCGCCACCCGATCAGGCGCGTGGCTCGGCCTCGAGCTCGGCCAGGCGGTGCGCCAGCCCGTCCACGCAACGGCGCACCGCGTAGTCGTACAGGCGGGCGCACCAGCCGGCCGCCAGCTCCGGGTCGGCCAGCAGCTCCCGCATCGCCCGGCCCTGCGCGGCCATGCCGGGCAGATCGGCGCGGTCGTGGTAGGTCGCGTACTCCTCGGTGTTGTCCAGGCTCAACGCGAGCGTGCTGTCGCGGTCGTCCTCCATCGCGACGAACTGGCAGGCCGTGGCGACGAGCAGGTTGTAGGCGAGCACGCTCTCGTCGCCGAAGCCCGCGGCGAGCAGCACGCTGACCCCGCGGTCGATGGTGCGGATCGCGGCCGACACCGACGGCCCGAACAGCACCAGCCGCCGCGCGGTGCCCGGGTGGGCCCGCAGCACCGTGCGCAGCTCGGCCAGCAACTCGGCGAACCAGTCCTGCCACGGCAGGTTTTCGTCGGGCAGGCTCAGCAGGCCGACGACGCGGTCGAGCACCGCGGCCACGACCGCGTCCCGGTCGCCGACGTGGTGGTAGATCACCGCCGGGTAGGCGTCCACGGCCGCCGCGAGCTGGCGCAGCGTCCAGTTGTCGAGGCCGCGCTCGGCGGTCAGCGCGACCGCCGCGTCGATCACCTTCTCGGCGGTGACGGCCGGCAGTCCCGCCGCCGCGCGCGAGCGAGGGCGGTTCCCGGCCCGCGAGGACGAAGACGGCATGCGATGTACCGTATCCGGACAACGACGGCCCGTGCCAGGATTCGGGGATCTAGGGCAGGATCAGGGCATGCCCCGTGCCCTGGCCAACGGCCTCGAACTCGAGTACGACACTTTCGGCGACGCCGCGAACCCGCCACTGGTGCTCGTGATGGGCCTCGGTGCCCAGATGGTGACCTGGGAGACCGGGTTCTGCGAGCTGATCGCGAGCCACGGTTTCTTCGTCGTCCGCTTCGACAACCGCGACATCGGCCTGTCGGCCTACCTCGACGACCTCGGCGCGCCCGACCTGGCGGGGATCGCGGCCGGGCAGGCCTCGGCGCCGTACCTGCTCTCGGACCTCGCCGACGACACCGTCGGCCTGTTCGACGCGCTCGGTTTCGCGACGGCCCACGTGGTGGGCGCGTCGATGGGCGGGATGGTCGTGCAGCAGCTCGCCATCGACCACCCGGACCGGCTGCTGAGCCTCACCTCGATCATGTCCACGACCGGCGACCCGACCGTCGGGCAGACCTCGCCCGCCGCGCTGGCCACGTTGACGCGACCACCCGCGGCGACGCGCGAAGAAGCCATCGAGCAGAGCATCGCGTCCTACCGCACCACCGGCTCGCCGGGGTACCCCGCGACCGACGAGCACCTGCGGTTCAAGGCGGCCCGGGGCTACGACCGCGCGCAGCACCCGATGGGCACGCTGCGCCAGGCCGCCGCCATCGTCGCTTCGGGCGACCGCACGGAAGCGCTGCGCTCGCTGCGCCTGCCGACGGTGGTCGTGCACGGCGACTCGGACCCGATGATCGACCTCAGCGGCGGCAAGGCCACCGCGGCCGCGATCCCCGACGCCGAGCTCGTGGTCCTCCCCGGCATGGGCCACGACCTGCCCGAACCGCTGTGGCCGGAGATCGTGGGCGCGATCGTGCGCGCCGCGAGCCGCAGTCGCCGATCCGGCCAAAAGTAGGCCGGCCCCCCGCGCGGTACGCAACCGTTGCCACGAAGGCATTCGGCCGTGACTGTGGTCGGATCGGCAACGTTCGGCACAGTTAAGGAGATGTCAAGAAGACGGCGCGGGCTGTAGGGAAAGCGTCCGCGCCTCTCGTGCGGTGCGGGCGGGCGCGCTGAGCTGGACCCATGCGCATCACCGGTGGTTTCGGCTTCCCGCTCGGTTGCGCGGCCGTGGTGGCCGCCGCGATCGGGGCGGACGTCGCGGGGGCGACCGCGCACCCGCTCTACGCGCTGGTGCCGCTGGCGCTCGTCGTGGTCGCCGCCGCTGCGGCCACGACCCCGGCCGCGGCGGCGGGGATCGCCGTCGTGGCCTGGGCCGTCGACTCCGGCTTCGTCCTCGGCCGCGAAGGCCAGATCGTCTTCGACACCGCGAGCGGCCGCGCCGCCCTCGTGCTCGGCACGGTGCTCGTCGCAGGCTTGCTGTCTCGGCTCGTGGTGACAGCGGCGGGCCGCGCCCGCCGCCGCGTTCACCCGCGGCCGCACCGGTTCGTGGCGTCCGTCCCCTCGCCGCGATCCGCCGGACAGCGGCGAGCCGATCACGCAGCCTCCGCTTGATCGGCTCGGCCGGTACCCCGTCCGGAGCGGCCAACCCGTCGTCGTTGGCCGTTCCCGGACGGGGTACCGGCGCGTCCGGCGCTGGTCGGGCGTGGTTGGCTGTGCGGGTGTGACCGGGTCCCGGTGTGTCGAAATCGACTCGCGTCGGGCACCCGGCGGTGCCAGGCTGGGACGGTCACACGTCGTCACCTTCGGAGGTAAGCATGAGTGATCCGCAACCGTCGCCCAGCGGCGAGGAGGACGACGTCAAGCGCAAGTTCCGCGAGGCGCTGGAGCGCAAGCAGGCCCACGCCCGCTCGGGCTCCGCCCACGAAACCGGCGGCGGCAAGAACCAGCACGCCCACGGGCCCGCCGCGAACAAGCGCACGTTCCGCCGCAAGAGCGGCTGAGCGTCACCCCACCGACGAAGGCCCTCTCACCGCGGTGAGGGGGCCTTTTTCCTGCCTTTCGCAGCTCGGGTCACGGGTCTCGGGGTTCCAGGAGCCGGGCCAGCCTTGCGGTGTCGCGCAGGTACTGCTCGTACGGGAAGCCGGCTTCGAGCAGGGCGGCGCGCAGCTCGTCGTAGAGCGGTTTCCCGTTGTCGTGGAAGGCTTTCGCGCCGACCTCGGTGATCGTCACGAGCCGGCGCCGGGCGTGTTCGGGATCCTGGCGGACCTGCACGAGCCCGGCGGTCTCCAGCGGGCGCAACGCGCGGCTGATCGCCGGATCGGACACCGACAGCGCCTGCGCCAGCTGGTGCTGGGTCACCGGCTGGATGTCCTCCAGCGTGCCCAGCAGCCGCATCTGGCTGTAGCTCAGGCCCCCGGCACCGTCGGCCCGCCGCCGCGCGGCCTCCCCCATCAGGAACACCACGCGGTGCAGCAAGTCAGCGAGATCGTCGTCCACGGGACCAGTCTACCTTGAGTCTTGCGAGGTTAATATTAACCATGCAACACTCAAGCCATGACCACCACCGCTTACCTCGCCCAGTCAGCCGTTCCCCTGCTCTTCATCGTGGTGCCGACCATCGGCGCCTTCGTCCGCACGCGGCACAGCCCCTCACGCCGAGCCGCGCTGGAGACCTGGCAACGGTGGTGGGCCATCGGCGCCCTCGGCTGCAGCAGCCTCTGGATGACGCTGGCGTTCCTCGGCGCCCCGGACGTGATGTCCACGGCGATCGGCTTCACCCGGACCCCGTTCGAGTTCGAAATCGCCTTCGCCAATCTCGGGCTGGCGGTCATGGGCTTCCGCGCCGCGTCGGCATCGGCCTCGGCCCGGGAACGCATCACGATCGGCATCGGCGCCGGGATGTTCCTCTGGGGCGCGGCCGTCGGTCACCTCTACCAGTGGTTCGCCAACGGCGACCACGCACCGGGCAACACGGGCGGCGTGGTGATCACCGATCTGCTCATCCCGGCGGTGATGATCATCCTGGCGCGCCGCGCGCAGCGACTGTCCACATCGGAGCAGACGACGCCGGCCCTCGTCTGAAACCCTTCCTGAACAAAGAAAAGCGGGCGCACGGTAACTCCCGTGCGCCCGCCGTCGGGCAAGAAGTCAGACTGTCAGGATCGACCGCAGCCGGCCGACGTCGGCCATGCGGCGTTCGGCGAGCCGGTCGGCCGCCGTGGCGGGCGGGACGCCGTCGGCCTTGGCCAGGGCGTACACGGCCTTCGTGGTGTCGAAGATGGCCGTGGTCTTGCGCTGGGCGCGGGCGAAGTCGAAGCCGTGGCGCTCGTCGTCGACCTGGATGACGCCGCCGGCGTTGACCAGGTAATCGGGGGCGAAGAGGATGCCGCGGTCGTCGAGGAGCTTGTCGACGCCCGGGTGGGCGAGCTGGTTGTTCGCGGCGCCGCAGACGATGCGGGCCTGCAGAGCGGCCACCGTCTCGTCGGTCAGCACGCCACCGAGGGCGCACGGAGCGAAGACGTCGAGGTCCGTGCCGATCAGGGTGTCCACATCGGACACCACCTCGACGCCGGGGTACGCGGCGCGGGTGCGCTCGACGGCGAGCGGCGAAACGTCGGTGATCACGACCTGCGCGCCCGCCTCCACGAGGTGGCCCACCAGGATGTGGCCGACCTTGCCGACGCCGGCGACGCCGACGCGACGGCCGGCCAGCTCGGGCACGCCCCACACGTGGTCGGCCGAAGCGCGCATGCCCTGGTAGACGCCGTACGCGGTAAGCACCGAGGAGTCGCCCGCACCACCGTCTTCGGGCGAGCGGCCGGTGACGAACTTCGTCTCGCGGGCCACCACGTCCATGTCGTGCACGTAGGTGCCCACGTCGCAGGCCGTGATGTAACGGCCGCCGAGGGACTGCACGAAGCGGCCGTAGGCACGCAGCAGCGCTTCGGACTTCATCGTGGCGGGGTCGCCGAGGATCACAGCCTTGCCGCCGCCGAGGTCGAGCCCGGCCAGCGCGTTCTTGTACGCCATCCCCTTGGAGAGCGCGAGCACGTCGTCGAGCGCGTCGTCCTCGGTGGCGTAGGGGTAGAAGCGGGTGCCGCCGAGCGCGGGGCCCAGTGCGGTGGAGTAGATGCCGATGATGGCCTTGAGGCCGCTCGCCTCGTCGTGGCAGTACACGACTTGCTCATGGCCGCTGTGCCGGCCGAACACTCCTTCGGTCACGGTGGTGACTCCCTTGTCTGACCGCTCGCGGTTCGTGGCCGCGCGCTCCGGAAGGTGGTGTGCCGGATGGAGGTCGTCCACCCCGCACACCGCCAACCTAGAGCCATCCGCGCGAACCGACCACCGCAGGTCGTCGATCAGCCGGCGACGACCTTCCCGAGCGTCGCCATCGCCGCTTCCAGCTGGCTGTCGGACAGGTAGGGAGCGGGGCCGAACCGCAGGTAGGAGCCCCGGCTGTCGGTGCGGACGCCGTGCTCGGCCAGCGCGTGCTGCAGCTCGCCGGCCGACGGGCTGCGCAGCGACAGGAACCCGCCGATCATGCCGAGCGGCGTCTCCCGGTCCCTCGACACCACGTCGGCGGGCAGGCCGAGGTCGTCGAAGCACTGCGCGAGCAGGCCGACCTGGTGCTGCGACACCGTGCGCAGGAACTCCGGCGTCAGGCCGTGCTCGGCGAAGAACCGCTGCACGCGCACCCCGCGGTAGTGGCTCGACGGGTCGTAGGTCGCGCCGGCGAAGCGGTCGCCGCCGGTGGCGTAGGCGACGCGGTCCGGGCGCTGCCGGTCGGCGAGCGCGCCGAACTCCGCGTACCAGCCGGTGACGACCGGGCGCAGTTCCTGCGCGTGGGCGGGCAGGCGCAGGAAGCAGTTGCCCTCGCCGAGCTGGAGGTACTTGTAGCCGCCGCCGACCACCCAGGCGTTGGTGAGCCCCAGGTCGTGCAGGGAGAACGGCACCACGCCCAGCGCGTGGTAGGCGTCCACGACCAGCTCTACGTTGCCGTCGCGGCAGACGTCGGCCAGGTGCGCGAGCCCGGGCACGAGCCGCGAGGTCTCGAACAGCACGGCGGACACGAGCACCGCGGCGGTGGTGCTGTCGACCTCGGCGGCCACGCGTTCGGCCAGCGTCGGCACGGGGTCGACGGGCACGCGCACGACCTCGACGCCCTCTTCCTCCAGCCGCGCGAGCTGGCGGCGCAGGGTGTGGAACTCGCCGTCGGTGGTCACCAGGCGCGGCCGGGCGCGCAGCTCGATCGCCGAGAGGAACCGGATCACGAGCTCGTGGGTGTTCTGCCCGAGCGCGTACTCGCCGTGCGGGTCGGACAGCAGCGCGCGGAAGCCGGCGCGCAGCTCGTCGGCCTTGGCGAACGCGGCCGCCCACTTCTCGTCGACGTCGCGGGCCGCGTCGGCGAACGCCTCCAGTAAGCCTTTCTCCGCGACGTCGGGCCAGGCCTGGTGCGAATGCGCCGAGAGCAGCAGCCGGTCGGCCACGCGGAAGCGCGAGTAGTGCGGCGCGAGCGCGTTGTCGTCCGCGCGCAGGGAGTCCAGCGTCGTCACAGCTTGCTCCGCACGGCCCACAGGTCCGGGAACATCGGCTGGAAGAGAGTGCTGCGCAGGTACTTCGCGCCCGACGACCCGCCCGTCCCGGTCTTGTCGCCGATGGTCCGCTCGACCATCTTCACGTGCCGGTAGCGCCACTCCTGCATCCCTTCGTCGAGGTCGACGAGACACTCCGCGACCACCGAGGGGCCGCCGTCGTCCTGGTAGACCTTCAGCAGTACCGCCTGCAGTTCCGCCGACGGTGCCACCGGCCGGGTGACGTCCCGATCACCGTCCACGGCATAACCGCTGTTCGCGAGGTACTTGAGGAACGAGTCGAACAGGGACGGCCGGGCCATCGCGGCGGCGATCCGGGCGCGCTGCTCGCCGCCTTCGGGGTAGTGCGCGAACACGCGCTCGTCGCGGCGGCCGAGCACCGCCTCCAGTTCGCGGAACTGCGCGGACTGGAAGCCACTCGACTGGTCGAGGCGCGCGCGGAAGCTCGTGAACTGGCTGGGCGTCATGGTCTCCAGCACGTCGAGCTGCGCGACGATCACCTTCAGCACGGTGAGGATGCGCCGCAGCGTGCGGATCGCGTGCGCGGTGTTGCCGGCTTCGAGGTTGGCCTGCAGGAACTCCGCCTCGTGCAGGATCTGCTTGAACCACAGCTCGTACACCTGGTGGATCACGATGAACAGCAGCTCGTCGTGCTCGTCGGAACGCGGGCGCTGGGCCTGCAGCACCTCGTCGAGCGCGAGGTACGACGTGTAGCTCAGCGCGGCCTGCGTGTCGTCGGTCTGGGTCATGGGGTCCTCACCTCGTCGAAATCACCGGTCCGCACGGCACGGTCGAAGTGCCGCTGCGCCGCGGGCGCGAGCGCGGCGTACAGGTCGTGGAAGAGCTCGACGGCCGCCGCGCGCCGGCCGGGCGCGGGGATCAGCTCGCCGGGCAGCTCGGGGTCGAGCGACGGGAACACGCGGAACTCGTGGACCAGTCTCGTCCGCACCGTAAACGCTTGCGCGTCGGACAGCCCGTCCGGGCCGCGCGGGGTGCCGCCGAACTCGGTCACGAAGGCGTCGTACCGGGCGGACAGCTCGTCGAGGTCCCAGGCGCGCCCGGCGAACCGGCGGACGTCCAGCGCCGCAGAGGGGGTGCCCAGCATCAGACCGGCGTGCTCGGTCACGCCCAGCTCGGCGAGCAGGCCGAGCACCTCGGCCTCGCGGTCGTGCGGCGCGATCCACGTGCCGTCCTGCACCGGGCCGAAGCCGAGGAACCGCAGGCGCCGCACGAGCGTCTCGCGGGCCTGGCGGCGGGTCTCGGGGATGTTCTGCCACAGCACCGTCCACGCGCCGGCGGGCCGGTCGCGGCGGCCGAGGCTGAAGATGCGCCGGTCGCCGTCGGCCAGGACCGCGACGGTGCGGCTCGTGAGCGAGTAGTGCACCAGCCGGCCTTCGCGGTGGCGCGCCAGCAGGTCGCGGTTGACCAGCCGGGTGAGCGCGATGCGGGCGGCGCCGTCGGAGAACCCCAGCTCGGTGAGCAGCGACACGAGGCCGCCCGACCACACGCGCCGGCTTTCGCGCGGCTGCACGTAGCTGCCGAGGAGGGTGATCACCAGCTCCTGCGGTCCGGTGGGCGATGGCTCGGGCACGCCATGACTCTATACACCTCAGCCCGCTGCGGTGTAGCTTTCGAACGAGCAGGTTGTCAGGAGGCTGGATGAAACGGCTGGTGGTCGTCACCGGCGGCACTCGCGGCATCGGCGCGGCGATCGCGGAACACTTCACCGCGGCGGGTGACACGGTGCACGCGCCCGGCAGACGCGAGTGCGACGTGTCCGACGAGCAGGCCGTGCGCTCGTACTTCGCCGAGCTCGGCCCGATCGACGTGCTCGTGAACAACGCCGGGATCTCGTCGAGCGCCCCCACTGCCAAGACGTCGCTGGAGGACTGGCGGGGGCAGTTCGAGGTCAACGCGACCGGCGCGTTCCTGTGCACCCGCGAGGTGCTGCCCGGCATGCGCTCGCGTGACCGCGGCCGGATCGTCACGGTGGCCTCGACGGCCGGCCACGTCGGGTACCGCTACACCACGGGGTACACGGCCTCGAAGCACGCCGCCGTGGGGCTGATGCGCGCGGTCGCCGCGGAGCTCACCGGCACCGGGGTGACGGCCAACGCGGTGTGCCCGGCGTTCGTGCGCACGGACATGACGGCCGACTCGGTCGCCCGCATCCGCGAACGCACCGGCCGCGACGAAGCCGACGCCGAGGCGGCGCTGGCGGCCGCTTCGCCGTTGGGGCGGTTGCTCGAACCGTCGGAGGTCGCGTTCGCGGTGGCGTTCTTCGCCGCGGAGGAAGCGGCGGCGATCAATGGACAGACTCTCGTACTCGATGGTGGAGGAATTCAGAAATGAGCCCGTTCCGTGCGACGGCCCCGATCACCAAGTCGTGGGACCACTTCGAGTTCACCGTGGCCGACGGCGTGGCGACGCTGACGTTCAACCGGCCGGAGAAGCTGAACGCGCTGACGTTCGACGTGTATGCGGATCTGCGGGATCTGGTTTTGGAACTGCCGCACCGCGGGGATGTGAAGGTGCTCGTGATCACCGGGCAGGGGCGCGGGTTCTGCTCGGGTGGGGATGTCGAGGAGATCATCGGCGAGCTGCAGAAGATGGAGACCGCCGAGCTGCTCGAGTTCACGCGGATGACGGGGGCGGTGGTGAAGGCGCTGCGGGAGACGCCGATTCCGGTGATCGCCGCGGTCAACGGGGTGGCGGCGGGGGCGGGGTCGGTGATCGCGTTGGCTTCCGATTTCCGGGTGCTGGCCAAGTCGGCGAAGTTCGCGTTCCTGTTCACGAAGGTCGGGTTGGCCGGTGCCGACATGGGTTCGGCCTATCTGCTGCCGCGGCTGGTGGGGCTCGGGCGGGCCACGGAGTTGCTGATGTTGGGTGACAAGCTGGAGTCGGCGCGGGCTGAGGCGGTCGGGTTGGCGACGTCGGTGGTGGAGGATGCCGAGTTGGCGTCGACCGCGGCGGCGCTCGCGCGACGGCTTGCCGATGGGCCGGCGTTGGCCTATTCGACGACGAAGGTTCTCCTGACGCGGGAATTGGACATGGATCTGGGGTCGTCGATCGAGCTCGAGGCGATGACGCAGGCGTTGCTGATGACGGCCCACGACCACAAGGAGTTCTACGCCGCGTGGTCGGCGGGGCGCAGTCCACAGTGGACCGGCCGGTAACACCTCACGACGAGGCCCCGGCACACCAGGTGCCGGGGTCTCGGTTCGTCCCGGGGCCGGCTACTGCGTCGCCAGGATCAGGCTGCCGAGCCCCGTCACCTCGGCGAACAGGGTGTCCCCGCCCGTGAACGGCGTCGGCGCGCACAGCGTGCCCGTCAGGACCACGGCCCCCGCCGGAAGCGACTCGCCCGTCTCCGCGAGGTGGTTCGCGAGCCACGCCACCGCGGCGGCCGGGTTGCCGTTCATCACCGCCGCGGCGGAGCCGGGGATGACCTGGTCCCCGATTTTGAGCGTGCACTTGAGGCCCGAAAGGTCGTGTGGCACCGGCGCCTGGGGGCCGAGGAAGACGTAGGCGGCGTTGGTGTTGTCGGCGGCGAGCATGGGCAACGTCGTCGGGCCGCCGGACCAGCGGGAGTCGACGATTTCGAAGGCGGGGGCGATCGCGGTGGTCGCGGCGAGGACGGCTTCGGGGGTGGTGCCGGGGCCGGAGAGGGGGCTTCCGAGGAGGAAGGCGACTTCGACTTCGGCGCGCGGGGCGAACATGGCGGCGGTCGGCAACGGTTGCCCGGCTTGCAGCACCGTGGAAGCCAGGACGTGGCCGAAGGCGGGTTCGGTGGCGCCGTAGGTGGCGCGGGCCGGGTCGGACGTGAGCCCGACCTTGTAGCCCGCGAGGCGGTCACCGGCGGCCAGGGCCAGGTCGCGGGTCGCGCGGGAGACGCGGTAGGCGTGCGCGAGGTCGGCCACGGGTGCGGGAGCGACGGCGGGGCCGCCGTGGGTGGCCTTGAGCAGGCGCCGGGCCAGGTCGTCGTCCGTCACCGTGTGCTCCTCAGGGGGTCCGGGATGGGCCCGGACATCTGATCACACCGCGGTGTGTGCGATGGCATTGCCCTCCAGCGAGCCGAACCAGAGGCGGCCGGCGTGTTCGCGGACGCCGACGAGCATGTGGAAGCCCGGGATCTCGCCCCACCGCTCGTGCTCCACGGCGCCGTCGGCGGCGATGCCGAGCACGCCGACCTGACGTTTCGGGGTGGGCTGGAGGGCAGCCGGCAGCGAGCGCACGGCGGCGCGCAACGAGGCGGGCAGGCGGCGGACGGCGTCCAGCGCAGGCACTCGCACGGAGGCCTGCGTGACCCAGATCAGGCCGTCGCTGCCGGTGGCGATGTTGTCGGGGAAGCCGGGCAGATCGTCCACGAGGGTGTCGCGCTGGCCTTGGCGCGTGCCGTGGAGCCAGAAGCGCGTGACGCGGAACTCGCCGGTTTCGGCGACGGCCACGAAGGACTCGTCCGGCGGCAGGGCGACGCCGTTGGCGAACTGGAGGCCGTCGGCGATCAGGTCGATGGTGCCGTCCGGGGTCCGGCGCAGGAGGCGCCCGCCGGCGGTCTGCTCGATGAGGTCGTCGCGCCAGCGGTCGATGCCGAAGCGGCGCGAGGAGTCGGTGAAGTAGATCGTGCCGTCGGTGGCGACGGCGGCGTTGTTGCAGAACACCAGGGGGAGGCCGGCGGCGGAGGTCGCGAGGACGCGCACCGCTCCCCCGGCCAGCGGCATCGTGAGCAGGCCGGCGCGGGCGTCGCAGATCAGGAGGTCCTCGCCGTGGAGCTCCAGGCCCAGCGGACGGCCGCCGGTGTCGCCGAGGACGTCGATGCGGCGGCCGTCGGGGGTCACGCGCAGGATCCGGCCGTCGTCGACGCCGGTGTAGACCCGGCCCTCGGCGTCGACCACCACGTCTTCGGGTGCGTGCCCGTTGACCGGGACCACCGTGACGTCACCGAAATCCATCACGAACCTCCTACCGGTAGGTGAGCAGCCGCGCCGCCTCCGCTTCGAAGTGCGGGTGTTCGTTGAACGTCAGCAGGTTCACGCCGCCGCGGCCCGAGGTGAGCTTGGTGATGCCGGTGTTCACGGTGACGCGGTTGAACTTCAGCAGGCCGACCTCGGGCACACCCAGGATCGCGCCCGCGATCGTGCCGATCACGCCGCCGGAGGTGAACACGAGCGCGTGCTCGCCCTTGCCGAGCGACGCGATGAGGTCGGTCAGCCCGGCCGTGCAGCGTTCGAGGAACGCCGGCCACGTCTCGGCGCACGGCCCGTCGGCGCCGGCCGCCACCCACGCGCCGAGCGCGGCGTCGAGCACGCCCTGGTACTCGCGGGAATCCTCCTGCGGCGCGCCGCCGGCGTGGTGGCGCGAAATGTCCACGTGGTCGTATTCGTTCCAGCGCGGGTCCTCGATCACGGCCACGTCGGAGCCGAGCGTCTTCAGCGCCGTCGCCGCCGTGTCGCGCTGGCGGGCCAGCGACCCGGAGCGCACCTGCGCGAACTCGACGCCGCGGCGCGCGAGCTCACGACCGACCACAGTGGACTGTTCGAAGCCGCGCTCGGACAGCGCGTCGTAGTCGGCCGCGCCGAACGAGGCCTGACCGTGGCGGACGAGGTAGATCGCACCCAACGCACTTGCTCCTTTGGCTCGTCAGGAAAACTTGGCCAGCAGGCCGGCGGGCAGCACGCGCATGACCGCACTGAGCGGCACCCACGGCCACGAAGGAACGTACGCCATTTTCGGCTCCGCCTCGATCGCCTTGGCCATCGCGCGGGCCCCCGCTTCGGCGCCGGTCAGCAACGGCGTGCTGCCGCTGCGCGCGGACATCTCGGACGCGATGTAGCCGGGGCGGACCTCGGTGACGCTGATGTCCGTGCGGCGCAGCTCGACGCGCGTCCCCGCCACGAACGCGGAAATCCCGGCCTTCGACGCGGCGTATGCGGTGAGGTTCCTGGGCAGGCCCCGGATCGCGCTGAACGACGAGACCACGGCCAGGTGCCCTTCGCGCTGCTCTCGGAAGATGCCGACGGCGGCTTCGATCTGGGCGGCCGCGGCGACGAAGTTGGTCTCCAGCGTCTGGCGGTTGGCGTCGAAGCGGCCCTTGCCGACGGGCTGGCCCTTGCCGAGCCCGGCGTTCACGATCACGCGGTCGAGCGAGCCGAGCTCACCACGGAATTCCTCGAAGACGGTGAACACGCGGTCGTGGTCGTTCACGTCGAGCGGGCGGGTGACGACCGTGATCCCGGGGTAGGCGGCCTTGAGCTCGGCCGCGAGCTCGTCGAGGCGGTCGGTGCGCCGCGCGCAGAGGGCGAGGTTGCGCCCACGGGCCGCGAACTGGCGCGCCATGCCTTCGCCGAGCCCCGAGCTGGCGCCGGTGATCAGGATGTTCTTCCGCAGGACCATGGGCCGGATCCTACCGGTTGGTAACCACCGTGCCCCGGCCCTTGACCGGTGGCCCGGCGCTGGGGGCATCGCCGGGCCACCGGTACCGGGTACGGCCGCCGGCCGTGCACGGGGCGCGGACCGCGGGCCGGGGCCGAAGTAACTCCGCCGCGACCGGGATCGCCGGTGCGGGGCTCGATGGCCATACAAACGCGACCCCGCAGGTCAGGGCAATGGTTCACAGTTGCCAGTACTAGCCCGTTCGCCCCAGTGGTGACGCGGAGTGCCTGGTCGGCTGCTGATACGGTCTGCGTGTCGGTTCGGACACTGTGGGTTTTCGGACACTCTGGGTTTTCGGGCGCTGGGTCCGGACACCCGATCGGCGGACCACGGGTTTCGGACCCGGGTTTTCACCACGAACCGGTGCGGTGCGAGACCACGGGCGGGGGCATGGCTGGTGGAACTGCGGACGAGTCCGGGGCCGACGGCGCCCGGACCGCGTTCGCGAGCGCGCTGCGCGCGGCGATCACCGCCAGCGGCCTGTCGCTCGACCGGATCCAGGCCCGGCTGCGGGCCCGCGGCGCGGCCGTCAGCGTCACGGCGCTGAGCTACTGGCAGTCGGGCAAACGCCAGCCCGAACGCGCGAGTTCACTGTCGGCGGTGCGCGTGCTGGAGGAGATCCTCGACGTGCCGGCCGGCTCGTTGCTCGGCCTGCTGCCCCCGCCGCGCCCACGCGGCGCGACCCGCCGCGACCGCGTCGGCGAGGAGCCGTTGACGTTCACCCGCGAGACGCTGCAGCCGCTGCTGGACCGCGTCGGCGCGCCGAACATGCTCGACCAGCAGCAGCACCTCAAGCTCGTCGGCCTCCACGACCGCTGCGAGATCGCCGCCGACGGCGGCCAGCAGGCCGTCACGTCCCGCGCCGTCTTCCAGGCCGGCGCCGACGGCCTCGACCGCTGGCTGCTCGTCTACGCGCAGGACGACGCCGCGTCCGTGCCGCAGGTCCACGCCGTGCGCAACTGCCGCGTCGGCCGCTTCGAGGCGGACGCCTCCCACGGCATCCTGGTGGCGGAACTGCTCTTCGACCGCCCACTCGACCGCGGCGAGACACACCTGATCGAGTACTCCCTCACCAACGCGGGCCCGCCCTACCCCCAATGCCGCGCCACGCACTACCGCGAATTCCGCCGCCCCGTCCGCGAATACCTGCTGGAAATCCGCTTCGCCCCGGAAGCCGAACCCGCACGCTGCTGGCAATACTCCCGCGGCGACTCGGCCCCCACCCGCCGCCGCCTCCGCCTCGACTCGGCGGGCGGCGTGCACGCCGTGGCCCTCGACTTCGGGCCGGGCATCTTCGGCATCGGGTGGGAGTGAGTCAGCGGGCCCGGTGGCAAAACCTCAACGAAGAAGGAACGGTCGTCACCGCGTGGGCGCGTTCCCGAGCCGGCTGGAGGCATGAGTGAACACCGTCATCGACACCCTCCCTGACGAGTTCCGAACCGTCATCACCAGCTTGCTCGGAGAACGAAACCCCGATCTGCTGCATGCCCTTCAGACGCGGGAAAAGCCGACCGTAGATCAGCAAGAGCTGGTCATCGAGGTCTTGTCCGACGCCTTCACGGAGCACCTGGGACCAGGCCAGGAGCCCACCGCGCGAGGAGCACTGATCGACAACGCGCTGGGCGCCTTCCTGACAAAGTGGCCCACCGAAGACCTCGCCGAGTGAGCGGGCCGGACAAGTCAGGTTCGGGGTTCGCGTGCGCTCAACTCGGACTCGGGCCACGCCGCCCGATTTCCCGGTACACACCAAGGAGAGCGATCCGCCGAAGTCTCGCAGGTGAGACCGCCGCCGGCCGTGAATGTCCGGTTCGGCAGCTTCCGGCCACGCGCACCGAGTCAGCTCAGCTTGGAGCGCAGCACCTTCCCCGTCGCATTGCGTGGCAGCTCGGCCAGGAACTCGACGTCGCGGGGGACCTTGTAGCGGGCGAGGTTCGACTTCACGTAGTCGCGCACGCCGTCGGCGTTTAGGGTGGAGTTCTCGCTGCGCACCACGAACGCCTTGAGGCGCTGGCCGAACTGCTCGTCGTCGACGCCGATCACGGCGGCCTCGATCACGTCGTCGCGTTCGACCAGGAGGTTTTCGACCTCGACGGGGAACACGTTCTCGCCGCCGGAGACGATCATCTCGTCGTCGCGGCCGTCGATGAAGAGGAGGCCGTCGTCGTCGAAGTGGCCGACGTCGCCGCTGGAGAGGAGGCCGTCGATGATCTCCTTGTGGCGCCCGTCGGTGTAGCCGCCGAAGCTGAGGCCGCTGCCGACGAAGACGCGGCCCGTCACGTTCGGCTCGGAGATCTGGCGGCCGTGCTCGTCGTACAGCGCGACGCGGCAACCCACGGGCGCGCGCCCGACGGTGCCCGGCGCCTTGCGCCAGTCCTCCGGCGTGGCGACGGTCGCGACGGCGACTTCCGTTGAGCCGTAAAGGTTGTGCACGACGTCGCCGAACTGCTCGTTGGCCCGGTTGCCCAGGTCCGGCGACAGCGCGGAGCCCGCGACGAAGATGATCCGCAGGCACGACGTGTCGTACCGCGAACGCACCGAAGCCGGCAGGTCGACGATGCGCTGCAGCATCGTCGGCACCAGCACGAGCGTGGTGCACCGGTGCTCGGCGACGCCCTTGAGTGTCTGCTCCGGGTCGAACTTGCGCCGCATCACCACCTTGCAGCCCAGCGCGAAGCTCAGGATGAACTGCGAAAGCCCCGTGCCGTGGAACAGCGGCGCGCCCATGTACGTGGCTTCGCCCGCGCGCAGCGGGATGCGGTCGAGGAACTGCGCGGACGCCAGCGGCGACGTGTGCGGCCGCGGCGCGCCCTTCGGCGTGCCGGTGGTGCCACTCGTGAGCAGCACGAACCCGCCGGGCTTGGCGGGCGCGGGCAGCGGGCGGTCGTCGGTGCTGGCGATGATCTCGTCGAGCACCGGCACGGAGTGGTCACCCGGCTCGTCGACCCACGCGAGGTAGCGCTCGACGTCACCGGAGATCGCGTCGAGCAGACCGGTGAACTCCTGGTCGTAGACGAGCGCGGTGACGCGTTCGCGCTGCGCGACGTCGGCCAGCTGCGGCTTGGCGAAGCCGGTGTTCATCAGCAGCAGGCGCGCGCCGAGCTTGCCGGCGGCGGCCATGGTGAGCACGAGGCCGCGGTGGTCGCGGCACAGCGCGGCGATCACGGTGCCCTCGCCGAGCCCGCGCTCGGACCAGGCCCTGGCCAGCGCGTTGGACCGGTCGTCGAGCTGCTTGAACGTGAGCGGGCCGAGCTCGTCGACGATCCCGACGGCCGCGGGGTCGCGGCGTGCGGCGATGTGGTTGGCGCCGGCGAACGGGCCGTACTTCCGGATGGCGACGACCGAGCGCACGCCCTCGTCGAGCCGCGGGAACGGCACGAGTCCCGCGCGGCGCATCACGTCGATGCTGCGCACGGTCTCGGCCACCTTGTCCGTGACCTGGCTGGCGAGGCCGAACACCCCGGCCGGGTTCCTCATCCGGGCACCTCCGTTGCTGCTGCGGGGGAAAGCCGCCCGTACCGCCGGTATGGGTGGCTACTCGACAGTAGACCAAGCCGGGCGGGCGTGCACCAGACCACGGCGGCCGGGTTCGGTGACCGGAATTGTCGGTGCCCCCGAGCACAATGACAACGTGCAGGTGATCACCGGCCAGGAGGAGGACTCCGGCTACACGATCTCGACGCCGGCGGGCACTTCCCGCGGGCTGTCGAAGGCCGAGTGGGTGGCCGAGGTGCGGCGGCTCGAGGAGGCCGAGGCGCCGCGCTGGGTGCTGCCCTCGGTCGACGCGCTGTACCCGAAGCTCATCGACGCGGGCGTGCGGCTGGGGCGCTGTTACGACCTGGGTCTGGCGGAAGGCCTGCTGCTCGCGTACGAAGGCCGCGAAAGCGAGTCGCGCAGCCTGCGCGCGGCGTGGGCGCGAGCGCGGGGCGAGGAGCCGCCCGACGACGGGCCGGCGTTCGGCGAGGCGGCGCAGCCCACGCTGTTCTCGCCGCGCGGACCGGGCCTGCCGCCTGACGTCACGGTCGTCGACGCGGTTCGTGGTGTGCTGGCGGAGCAGGACAAGCGCGTGGCTTCCGTCGCGTCGCCCGGGCGGATGCGGCTGCTGCTGGCGGCCGAGTCGGCGAGCGCGCTGGCCGCGGCGGAGATGTCGGCGGCGGGGCTGCCGTGGCGGGCGGACCTGCACCGGACGCTGCTGGAGTCCCGGCTCGGTCCGCGCGTGCCGTCCGGGCAGCGGCCGAAAGCGCTGGTCGCCTTGGCCGCGCAGATCACCGACGCGTTCGGCGGGCGGCCGGTGAACCCCGACTCGTCGCCGAGCGTCATCCGCGCGCTCGCCCGTGAGGGCATCGAGGTGCCGGCCGCGCGCAAGTACCTGCTGCGCGACATCGACCACCCGGCCGTCGCGCCGTTGCTGGAGTACAAGGAACTCTCGCGCCTGCACTCGGCCAACGGCTGGGCCTGGCTCGACGAATGGGTCACCGACGGCCGCTTCCGCCCCCACTACGTCGTCGGCGGCGTCGTCTCCGGCCGCTGGGCCACCCGCGGCGGCGGGGCACTGCAGATCCCCAAGGTGCTGCGCACGTGCGTCCGCGCGGATCCGGGGTGGAAACTCGTGGTCGCCGACGCCGCTCAGCTCGAGCCACGAGTGCTCACGGCGCTGTCGGGCGACCGCCGGCTGGCCGAGGTCTCGGCGGCCACGGACCTGTACGCCCGGCTGGGCGAGGCGCTTTTTTCGGGCGCCCGCTACGTTCCCCCGCCGTCCGGCTCCGCGGACGACCGCTCGCGGGCCAAGATCGCGATGCTGTCGGCCATGTACGGCGGCACCTCCGGCGAGGCAGGCCCGCTGCTCGCCCTGCTGCGCCAGCGTTTCCCCGACGCCGTGTCCTATGTGGAGCAAGCCGCGGCCGCCGGCGAGCGCGGCGAACGCGTGCGGTCCCGGCTGGGCCGCACCTCCCCCGCCCCCTCCGCCGCGTGGCGCGCCCTCACCGGCGGCCTCGCCGACGACGAGGCCACGGAAACCCGCGCCCGCCGCGCCTCCCGCGGCTGGGGCCGTTTCACCCGCAACTTCGTCGTGCAGGCCAGCGCGGCCGACCTGACCGCCGTCCTCCTCGCCACTCTCCGCGGCCGCCTCCCCGCCCCCGCCCACCTCGTGTTCTTCCAGCACGACGAGGTGATCGTCCACACCCCGGCCGACCTGGCGCCCACCGTGTCGGCCCTCATCGAGTCCACCGTGACCGAGTCCGCGCAGATGCTGTTCGGCGAAGCGTGCCCGGTGCACTTCCCCATGCAGGCCCTCGCCGTCGACACCTACGCCGACGCGAAATAACCCCGAGGAGATTCGTCAATGGGAGCCTCAGGCTGGCACTACCGCGCGCCCTTTGTCGGCAGCGTCAAAGCAACGCACCGGTTCGTCCAGGCACAACTCCTGTCCACCGGTGACTACCTCTGGCCGTGGGAGACCTTCGATCCCCAGTACGTCGCGCCCGTGCCCCGGCCCAGATCCCTGCCCGACCTCGAAGCCGCCAAGGACTCCGAAAACTTCTGGGACGCGGGCACCCACTCGATCCTCGACACCCACGAGATCTCCGAAGCCGGCAGCGTGGGCACCATCCGCCCGTTGAGCGCCACCGAACTGACCGAGGTATTCGGCACCCACCAACCGTCGGCGGCCGACTTCGACCGCGTCTTCCAGCCCGGCCCCTCCGGCCCCCTCGCCGACCTGATGGGCGAGCGCTGGACCGGCCGAAGCCTGGTGCTGTACCACAACGGCACCCCCACGGAGGTCTTCTTCTGGGGCTTCTCCGGCGACTGACGTCCGCCCACTCCTCGGCCCACGGGGCGCTCCGCTTTTCCGCGGGGTCGCCCTGTGGTTGAGTCACACCATGCTCTACAGCTACTTCACGGCGAATTCGGACGAAGCAGCCGTAACGTCCCTCGAAGCGCCCGAAGGCCCGGCCGCGCTGTTCCCCACGGCCTCCTTCAAGCACCTCGACCCGTATCTGCAGGTGCCGCGGGCCGAGGCGTTCCTCACGGGGATCGGCGAGGAAGCGGCCGCCGACCGGCCGCGGGCGATGAAGCTGCTCGCGGAGGTCGGGGAAGGCGACATCGTGGTCGTCACGCTCACCGACGAGTTCCGCGACGCCATCGCGGCCACCGACGAGGCGCGCCGCCGGGAGCTGGCGGGGTTCTGGTCGAGCGACGAGAAGCTCGAGGGCAGCGCCGCGGACCTGCTGCCCGTCGTGGACGAGCTCGCCGCCCTCGCGAAGCAGGCGAAGCCCTCGGGCGGCCGGCTGTACTGCCACATCGCCGGCTGACGGTCAGTACCGCGTGGGGTTCTGCAGCAGCGGCGGGTACACCCCGTGCTCCTGCCCGTTCACGGTCGCGCCCGCGTAGCGCAGCAGCGGGGCCATGCCGCGGTTCAGCTCGGCCGGGAAGTTGAGCCGAGGCGCGGAAACCTCGTCCAGCGCGGCGACCTGCTCGGCGCTCAGCCGAAGGTCGAGCGCGGCCAGGTTCTCCGTCAGGTGCTCCACCCGCCGGGGCCCGATCAACGTCGACGTGATCCCCGGCCGGCCCCGCACCCACGCCAGAGCCACCGCGGCCGGGCTCACGCCCAGCTCCTTCGCGATCCCGGCCACCACGTCGATCACCCGGAACTGCTCCTCCGTCGGCCCCACCCCGAACGCCGCGCTGCGCCGGGTGTCCGCGGCCGCGCCGTCGCGGGTGTACTTGCCGGACAGGAAGCCGCTCTTCAACGGGCTCCACGGCAGCATCGCCATCCCCGCATCCTCCGCCAGCGGCAGCAGCTCACCCTCGATCGTGCGCTCCAGCAGGGAGTACTCCATCTGCAGCCCGGCGACCGGCGCCCACCCGCGGAACTCGGCGATCGTCTGGGCCTTCGCGGTGAACCACGCCGGAGTGTCGGAGAACCCGACGTAGCGGATCTTGCCGGCCGCGACCAGATCGTCGAGCGTCCGCAGCGTTTCCTCGACAGGTGTGTGGCGGTCGTAGTTGTGCAGGTAGTAGAGGTCGAGGTAGTCGGTGCCGAGACGCCGCAGGGAGTCGTCCAGCTGGTGCAGGATCGCCTTCCGGCCGGCGCCGCCGCCGTTGGGGTCGCCGGGGTGCAGGTTGACGAAGAACTTCGTGGCCAGCACCACGCGGTCGCGTAGCCCCGGCGTCGCGGCGAGGAAGTCGCCGACGATCTTCTCCGAATGGGTGTTCGTGTAGAAGTTGGCGGTGTCGATGAAATTGCCGCCGCGGTCGAGGTAGGTCTGCAGGATCCTCTCGGACTCTTCGACGCTGCAGCCGGTGCCGGTGTCCTCACCGAAGTTCATGGCGCCGAGGCAGAACGGGCTCACGACGAGGCCGGACCGGCCGAGGTGGACGTAGGAATCAAGGCTCACGGGGATTCTCCTGGCTCATCACGGGATTTCGTTGCCCGTTTATGACACCAGCGCCGAGGCCGCCACCGTGAGCCCGAAAGTCGTAGCCTCTTGCCTGATCCTGTCACGATCGCCAGTTGCCCGGCCGTGGTCGGTCGTGGTCGAATCGACGGGTGTCCCTCGCCGAGCTGCGCACGCTGATCACCCGTCACGCCGGCCGCACCGACCTGCCGGGCGGCCTGATGCTGTCGTGCGAACGCGCGCCCACCGACCCGGCGGCGTCGCTGACCGGCCCGGTGCTCGCCGTCGTCGCGCAGGGCCGCAAACGCATCGGCACGGGCGAGCGCACCTACGAGTACGGCGCCGGCCAGTACCTCGTGGTGACCGTCGACATGCCCGTGACCGGGCACTTCGTGGAGGCCAGCCCCACGGAACCGTTCCTGGGCGCCGGCCTCGTCCTCAAGCCGGAAGCCGTCGCCGCCCTCCTGCTCGAAACGGGCACCACGAACTCGGCCCCGGCCACCCCGTCGGCCATCACGGTGAGCGACGCGCCCGCCGAACTGCTCGACGCGTTCGTCCGCCTGCTGCGCCTGACCGACCACCCGGCCGACCGCCGCGTGCTCGCGCCGCTCATCGAGAAGGAGATCCTCTGGCGCCTCGTCACCGGCGCCCAGGGCGCGACCATCCGCCAGATCGGCCTCGCCGACAGCAGCCTGTCCCCCGTGGGGCGCGCCATCCGCTGGATCCGCGACCACCACGCGGAGTCCCTGCGCATCGCCGACCTCGCCCGCCTCGCCGCGATGAGCGAGTCGTCCTTCCACCGCCACTTCCGCGCCGTGACGGCCATGACGCCCATCCAGTACCAGAAACACATCCGCCTGCAGGAGGCCCGCCTGCTCCTGCTCTCCCGCACCGACGACGACGTCGCCTCCATCGGCTACGCCGTGGGCTACGACAGCGCGTCGCAGTTCAGCCGCGAATACCGCCGCCAGTTCGGCGTCCCCCCGGGCCAGGACTCGACCCGCCTGCGGGCGGGGATCACGAACTGAATTCCCGCGCCCCAGGCACCACACGGCCCAACGCGAAGAAATCCCTTCGAGGCAACGAGGATCGCTCAGCGTGCAGTTCACGTTTCGCCAACAGCAGCGAATTCCCTCGTGGGCAGCTATCGGGCGAATGACGAAGATCAGTAGCTTCGGTTCGCATGGTCAGAAAGGCACGGAGAAGATCCTGCGAAGGCTGTGGGGTTCTGCCGCAACAACGCCAACGGCATCCTGCTCGGCTGCCACCTCCGGCAGCACAAGTTCGAGAAGCTCAAGCTCGCCGTGCGGCAGCGCGCGTGGAGCAAGGCCGCCGCGGTGGTCTTCAAGGGTGTCGGCGGTCAGGCCGCTGCCTTTTCGGCGTTCGCCGGGATCGTGTCGGCAGGTGCGGCGGCCGTGACGCTCGCTGTCAAACAGCCGCCACCGCGTCGTCCAGAGCCTTGGTGATGCGTTTCAGCGACACCGGATACGCGGTCCCCAAGGTCTGGGCGAAGAACGAGACCCGCAGTTCCTCGATCATCCACCGCACCTCCGACAGGGCGGGCGACGAGGTGCCCGCCGGCAGGGTGGCCAGGGCGGAGCGGTACTCCTCCGTGATCCACGCGATGTCGGCCGTCCGTTGCAGGTCCCGGGTGGGCTCGGAGACGAGTTTGTCGAGCCGGCGCGAGATGCCGCGCAGGTAGCGCTCGACGTCGCGCAGGCGGGAAGCGCCCGTTTCGGTCACGAAGCCCGCGTGGACGAGGCCGGTGAGCTGCGCGCGCATGTCGGCCAGTGATTCCGCGGGGCCGCGTGTGTCCGGCAGGACCGTCTCCACCTCGATGGCCGCGCGCAGGATGCGCTCGACGTCGGTGAGGACCGCCAGCACGGCCGGGTTCAAGCCGGCCCGAACGTGCTCCAGCAGCACCGCGAAGCCGGCCTCGTCCCAGACCGGGCCGCCGGCCGCGGCCATGAGCGAATCGACGGCACAGTCGACGCAGTCCTCCAGTAGGGCGGCGACGCTGCCGTGCGGGTTGCGGTTCAGCACGAGCTTGGAAGAGTTGGACAGCGACCGCGTGATGAACTTCATCGGCGAGTTCAGGTTCAGCCGCAGCATGCGCCGGGTGCCGGCCCACATCGCGTGCCGCTGCTGGGCCGGGGTGTCGAGCAGGCGGACGGCGACCGACGAGCCCTCGTCGACCAGCGCCGGGTACGCCTTGACGTCGTGGCCGCGCTGTGTGGAGGCGAAAACCTGAGGCAGGGAGCCGAAATCCGGCTTGACCAGCCCCGCCTTCTCGATGCTGTTGGCGGCCTTCGAAATCGTCTCGCGCACCTTCGGGGCGAGGCTGAGCTTCAACGCCTCCAGGTCCTTGCCCTCGGCCACCTTGCGGCCGCGGTCGTCGACCACGCGGAACGTCACCCGCAGGTGGTCCGGCACGGAGGACAGGTCGTAGGCCGACAGCGGCACGTCGACGCGGCGCAGCGCGAACAGCTCGTCGGACAGCACCTCGATCAGCGGACCGTCCGAAGGCGACACTCGCGAAAGGACATACGCGGCCGTGTCGGGAGCCGGGACGAAGTTGCGCCGCAAGGCTTTCGGCAGGGACTTGATCAGCGCGGTCACGAGCTCCGCACGCAGGCCCGGCACCTGCCAGTCGAAACCGTCCGGCGTCACCTGGTTCAGCACGGGCAGCGGGATGTGCACGGTGACGCCGTCGGCGTCCGCGCCGGGCTCGAACTGGTAGGTGAGGCCGAAGACCTGCGAGCCCTGCGTCCACGAGTCGGGGTAGTCCGACTCGCGCACGCCGCCCGCGGTCTCGTTGATGAGCATGGACTTCTCGAACGAAAGCAGGTCCGGGTCGCCGCGGCGGGCCTTCTTCCACCAGCTGTCGAAGTGGCGCACCGACACCACGTCGGCCGGCACGCGCTGGTCGTAGAACTCGAACAGCGTCTCGTCGTCCACGAGGATGTCGCGGCGGCGGGCGCGGTTCTCCAGGTCCTCGACCTCGTCGAGCAGCGCGCGGTTCTCCGAGAAGAACTTGTGGTTGGTGTGCCAGTCGCCCTCCACCAGCGCGTGGCGGATGAACAGCTCGCGCGACAGCTCGGGATCGATGCGCCCGTAGTTCACGCGGCGGTCGGCGACGAGCGGCACGCCGTAGAGCGTCACCTTCTCCACCGCCATCACGGCGCCCTGCTTGCGCTCCCAGTGCGGCTCCGAATACGACCGCTTCACCACGTGCGCGGCCAGCGGCTCGACCCACTCCGGCTCGATGCGCGCGTTCACGCGGCCCCACAGCCGCGAGGTCTCCACGAGCTCCGCCGACATCACCCAGCGCGGCTGCTTCTTGAACAGCGCCGAGCCCGGGAACACCGAGAACCGCGCCCCGCGCGCGCCGAGG
This sequence comes from Amycolatopsis sp. NPDC047767, assembly GCF_040704195.1. Classification (NCBI taxonomy): domain Bacteria; kingdom Bacillati; phylum Actinomycetota; class Actinomycetes; order Pseudonocardiales; family Pseudonocardiaceae; genus Amycolatopsis; species Amycolatopsis sp. NPDC047767. The sequence continues at coordinate 22,870 of NZ_JBEYSJ010000038.1, read as the reverse complement.
TAGTCGCCCTTGGCCGGGTCCTTGAGGCCGATGTGCGAGAGCAGACCGGCGATCAGCGCCGTGTGCACGTGCTGCGGGTCGGCCGGGGTGGTGCTGAGGGAAATGTCCAGGGGCTTGGCCAGCTGGCGCAGCTGGCTGAAGATGTCCTGCCACTCGCGGATGCGCAGGTAGTTGAGGTACTCGTTGCGGCACAGGCGGCGGAACTGGTTGCCCGTCAACGCTTTCTGCTGCTCGCTGACGTACTCCCACAGGTTGAGGTACGCGAGGAAATCGGACGTCGGGTCGGCGAAGCGCGCGTGCTGCTGGTCGGCCGCCTGCTGCTTCTCCGCCGGACGCTCCCGCGGGTCCTGGATGGACAGTGCCGCGGCGATGATCATCACCTCGCGCACGCACCCGTTGCGCGCGGCCTCCAGCACCATGCGGCCCATCCGCGGGTCCACCGGCAGCTGCGCGAGCTTGCGGCCGATGTCCGTCAGCTTCGACGCGTCGTCCACCTCGAACGCGCCGAGCTCCTGCAGCAGCTGCACGCCGTCGGTGACCTGGCGGCGGTCCGGCGGCTCCACGAACGGGAACGCGGCCATGTCGCCCAGCCCGAGCGACGTCATCTGCAGGATCACGGACGCCAGGTTCGTGCGCAGGATCTCCGGGTCGGTGAACTCCGGCCGCGACTCGAAGTCCTCTTCGGAGTACAGGCGGATGCAGATGCCGTCGGACGTGCGGCCGCTGCGGCCCTTGCGCTGGTTGGCCGACGCCTGCGAGATCGCCTCGATGGGCAGCCGCTGCACCTTCGTGCGGTGGCTGTAGCGCGAAATGCGCGCCGTGCCCGGGTCCACCACGTACTTGATGCCCGGCACGGTCAGCGACGTCTCGGCCACGTTCGTCGCGAGCACGATCCGGCGGCCGGTGTGACGTTGGAACACGCGGTGCTGGTCGGCCGACGACAACCGCGCGTACAGCGGCAGCACCTCGGTGTTGCGCAGGTCGAGGCGGTTGAGCGCGTCTGCCGTATCGCGGATCTCGCGTTCGCCGGAGAGGAACACGAGGATGTCGCCGGGCCCTTCGGCACTCAGCTCGGCGACGGCGTCGAGGATCCCCTGCGTCTGGTCGCGGTCCGGGTCGGCCTCGGGGTCTTCCGGGTCGATGATCGGCCGGTAGCGGACCTCGACGGGGTAGGTGCGGCCGGAGACCTCGACGATCGGCGCGTTGTCGAAGTGCTTCGAGAAGCGCTCCGGGTCGATCGTGGCCGAGGTGATGATCACCTTGAGGTCGGGACGGCGCGGCAGCAGCTGCTTGACGTAGCCGAGGATGAAGTCGATGTTGAGGCTGCGCTCGTGGGCCTCGTCGATGATGAGGGTGTCGTACTGGCGCAGCATCCGGTCGGTCTGGATCTCGGCGAGCAGGATGCCGTCGGTCATCAGCTTGACCAGCGTGTCCTGGCCGGACTGGTCGGTGAAGCGGACCTTGTAGCCGACGGCGTCGCCCAGCTCGGTCTTCAGCTCGCTCGCGATGCGGTCGGCCACGGTGCGCGCGGCCAGCCGGCGCGGCTGCGTGTGCCCGATCTGTCCCCGGATGCCGCGGCCGAGCTCGAGGCAGATCTTCGGCAGCTGGGTCGTCTTGCCCGAGCCGGTCTCGCCCGCGACGATCACCACCTGGTTCTCGGCGATCGCCTTGCCGATCTCGTCCTTGAGCCTGCTGACCGGCAGTTCTTCGGGGTACTCGATCTTGGGCACGCTCTCGCGCCGCCGCTGCACGCGCAGCTCGGCGGCGGTCACGTCGGCGGCGATGCGCTCGGCCACGGCTTGCTTGTCGCGCGACCGGCGCGCGCCGTCGAGCCGACGGCGCAGGCGGTGCTCGTCGCGCGACATCAGCTCGGGCAGCCGCGCGCGCAACGCCTCGAGGGGGGATTGAGTGGACATACTTGTTTCGAGGATAGCGGTGCGTGACGGGCGTGGCTCCTGAATATGCCCGGGGTCTCCCGTCACCCCCGCTGCCGGGTCAGCCGAGCCGGCAAAAGCCAGGTCAGCCGCTCCGAACGCACCACCGCGAGCGGCCCGATCACGGCCAGGAGCAGCACGTATCCGGCGACGAACGGGGCCACGCGAGGGTCGAGCCCGGCCGCCGCCGCGAGCGTGGCGAGGACCAGCGAGAACTCGCCCCGGGTGAGCACGGTCAGCCCGATGTTCACCCCGGCCTGGCGGTCGAAGCCGTGCAACTTCGCGGCGAACGCGCCCGCGGCGAGGTTGAGCACCAGCGTCAGCGCGACGGCCGCCAGCACGGGGACCACGACCGTCCCGACGGCGCCCGGGTCGATCGAGAGGCCGAAGATGAAGAAGAACAGCGCCCCGAACGCATCGCGCAGCGGCAGCACCAGCTTGTGCACGCGCGGCGCGACCTTCGAGCCGCCGAGCATCATGCCGACCATGAACGCGCCGATCGCGTCGGACACACCCACCTCCTCGGCGACGGCCGCGCCCAGCACCGCGACGCCGACGAAGCACACGGTGAGCAGCTCGTCGTCGGCCGAACCGAACAGCCGCGACACGAGCCGGCCACCCCAGCGCGCCAGCGCCGCGAGCACGAGCAGGAAGCCGAGCGCCTTGCCGAAGTCGGCGAACGCCGCGCCGAAGCCGTCGGCGCCGCTGAGCACGGGCTGCAGCAGGGCCAGGTAGAGCGCGAGAAACAGGTCTTCGAGCACGATCACGCCCATGATCAGGCGCGATTCGGGGTTGGCGGCACGGCGGGTTTCGAGCAGCAGCTTGGTCACGATGGCCGACGACGAGATGCCGATCGCCCCCGCGATCACCAGCGCTTCGCGCGTGCCCCAGCCCAGCGTGAACCCGAACGCGAGCCCGCCGCCCACGTTGAGCAGCAGGTAGCCCAGCCCGGCCGCGGCCAGGCGTCTGCCGCCGCGCGCGAGGTCGTCGAGCGAGAACTCGAGGCCGAGGTAGAACAGCAGGAACACGAGGCCGAGCCCGGCCAGCACGCCGAGCTCGGCGGGGTCGTCCACAAGCGACAACCCGGGTGTGTGCGGACCGAACACGAAGCCGGCCAGCATGAACAACGGGATCGTCGGCAGCCCGATCTTACTGCCCAGGCGCGCGACGACCCCGGCCGCCAGGAACGCACCGCCGACGGCCAGCAAGGCATGACCGTTGGTCATGGGAAACCTCCAACAGCTGAGTACGGGTGAGGGGTGACGTACTCAGGTGGAGGGCGGTGCGCGGGCGGGGACTTTCGGGTCGGATCGGTGTCCTGTGGTGGTGCTTTTGTCGGCGGTGGCGGTGTTTGTCGCAGCCGGGCGCTGTTTCGCCTGTTCCGGCGGCGTGGCGTCCGGGATCGGTTGCGCGGCAACGAAGTGCGGTGACTGCTGGGCGACCAGCGTCGGCTTGGGTTCGTGGTGCTCCGCGCCGGCGGGCACCGGCCCGGGCGCGGCGACCCCGAGGAGCAGCAAGGCAGCGAGCAGGACACTGAGGATGGACCGGTGCCGTGGCGCGGTGGCGGCGGCAGCAGTCATCGTGGGGTCAGTTTACCAGCTCTTTAATGTAGTGCCGGCGATCCACAGTGGACGCTCGGCACGGGTGTGGCCGGATACCCTTCCCGTCGTGTCCACCGACTCCTGCAAGTGCACGGTCTCGGCGACCGGGACCGCCTCGACTCCGTCGACGCCGGCCTGTTCGAGCACGTCGCCGACCCCGGCTGGGGTCTGCTGGCGATCCCGGAGGACGAGGTCAGCGCGGGCTGGACGTTCACGGTCGGGCTGTGGCACTCGTTCCGCGTGCCGGAGCTCGCCGTGTTCGGGCTCGAGCCGGGACCCGGGATGAGGCTGCTCAACCTGATCGGCGAGCAGGTGGCCGCGGGCCGCCGACCGGCCGCCGGTGCCGAGCTGGACGACGTCCTCGAGTCCGGCCGTCTGGCGCTGCGGCCGGTCGACGAGGGCTGGCACGGCGTGTTCTTCGGGACGGCACAAGGCTTCTACCGCGCCACCCGTCCCGTCGTACCCTTCCTGCAGGTGCTCTGGCCCGATCGCGAGGGCCGTTTCCCGGAGCAGGACGAGTTCGCTCCGGACCTGGGCCTGCGGCAACCTCAGCTGTGGCTCGACCCGCACCGGCATCCGAAGGGGCCCTGGACCGCCGAGCTCTGAGCCGCCGTCACGCCGAGCGTTCGGCCGCCACCTGTTCGCGGACGGCCGGGATGGTCTCGGCGATGAACACGCGTGACGCCCGGTCGTCGGCGCCGGAGAGGACGAAGGTGTCGAAGCCGCCGGCGAGGGCGAAGTCGGCGAGTTCCGGGGCGGTCGGGGTGGCGCCGACGTTGAGGACGCGGCGGATCGAGGCCGGGTCGCGGCCGGCGTCGACGGCGGCCGCGTCGACGGCCGCGGCCATGCGGAGGGCTTCGGCGGGGTCGTCGCGGAGGCTGACGACCCAGCCGTCGGCCAGGCGGCCGGTGAGGCGCAGCGCGCGGGGGCCGTACGAGCCGAGCCACAGGCCGATCGGACGCGCCGGCACGGGGCCGGAGTGCGCGCCGGCCAGGGAGTGGAAGCGGCCGTCGAAGCGGAGGTTGTGGTCGCCGCTCCAGATCTTCCGGATGACGGTGATCGCTTCCTCCTCGGCGGCGAGCGCGTCGCCCGGGGTGCGGCGCGGGCCGCCGTAGGCGACGATCGCGTCCCAGAACGCGCCGGCGCCCACGGCGAGGTCGAAGCGGCCGCCCGAGAGCAGGTCGAGGCTGGCGGCGGCCTTCGCGAGCACAGCGGGGTTGCGCAGCGGCAGGTTGGCGACGTCGGGGAACACCCGGATCTTCGTCGTCGCGCCGAGCAGCACGCCCATGAGGGAGAACGTCTCCACGTACCGGCGCTGGTACGGGTGGTCCTGCACGGCGAGGTGCTCGAACCCCATCCGCTCCAGCTCGCGCGCGTGCTCGACCAGGGGGTCGGCCGCGTTCGGCACCAGGAAGTAACCCGTCGAGATGTCCCGCCCGAAGTCCGTCACACCGGGCTCAACCACGCCGGACGGGCGGAGATTCCGGCCCCGAAGTGACCCGGCGGTAACCTCGGACCCGGACCTTCGGGAGGCACGCGCATGGCCGACTACGACCTGGTGCTGTTCGGCGCCACCGGCTTCACCGGCACGCTCACGGCGGAGTACCTCGCGCGCTCCGCCCCGCCCGGCTGCCGCTGGGCGCTCGCGGGCCGCAACCGCGCCAAGCTCGAGGACCTGCGTACCCGGCTGACGGCCGTCGACGAGCGGCTGGGCACGTTGCCGCTGCTCAGCGCCGACATCGCGGACCCCGACTCGCTGCGGGCGGTCGCCGCGTCGGCCAAGGTCGTCGCCACGACCGTCGGCCCGTACCTGCACTACGGCGAGCCGCTGGTCGCCGCGTGCGCCGCCGAGGGTACGGACTACGTCGACCTCACCGGCGAGCCGGAGTTCGTCGACCGCATGTACCTCGCCCACCACGCGAAGGCCGCCGAGACGGGCGCCCGGCTCGTGCACAGCTGCGGCTTCGACTCGATCCCCCACGACCTCGGCGCCTGGTACACCGTCCGGCAGCTGCCGGAGGACGTCCCGCTGCAGGTCGACGGCTACGTCCGCGTCGGCGCCCTGCCCTCGGGCGGCACCTTCCTCACGGCGATGACGGCGTTCTCCCGCCAGGCCGCCGCCAACCGCGTGGCCAAGGTGCGCGCCGCGGCTGAGCCGCAGCCGCCCGGCCGACGGGTTCGGGTTCCGATCGGCAGCCCGCACCGCGTGCCCGGCACCGGCCAGTGGGCCGTCCCGCTGCCGACGATCGACCCGCAGGTCGTGGCCCACTCGGCGCGGGCCTCCGCCCGCTACGGCCCGGACTTCCGCTACCGCCACTTCGCGGCCTTCGCCGGCCTGCCTTCGGTGGCGGCCGCGACAGCCGGCGCCGGCGCACTGTTCGCCGCCGCCCAGCTCGCCCCCGCCCGCGACGCGCTGTCGAAGCTCCTCACCCCGGGCCAGGGACCGAGCCCGGCGCGGCGCGCGAAGTCCTGGTTCTCCGTCCGCTTCACCGGCTCAGGCGGCGGCCGGCACGTGACCACCGAAGTCTCGGGCGGCGACCCCGGCTACGACGAGACCGCGAAGATGCTCGCGGAATCCGCCCTGTGCCTGGCTTTCGACGACCTTCCCGCGACCGCTGGCCAGGTCACCACGGCGACGGCGATGGGTGATACGTTGATCGAACGCCTGGTGCGGGCAGGGATGTCGTTCAAGACTTTGTAGCCTAAGTCCTTTATGGACTCACTGGGGTCGACAAGGGATTCACCACAGCGCGCCGACACCTATTTCACCTCGGGCACAACGGTTTCCCGTTCACCGGAACCCTGTACCGCCCTCCGGGCAACAACTCCCGCCGTCGGCGAAAACTCGATCTACCCCTTGCCGCCGGGGTCACGCGCGGTTATCGTTGCGCTACGCCGCAGCAGCACCGGAGTCGGGTTTTCCCTGGCGTGTCAGGGAAATCGCGGCTTCGTCCGCCTTGCCCACCTGCCAGGGCCGTGCCCTGGCAATTCTGCGGAAAGGGAATTCCCCCCATGCGCAAGACGATGCGGCCTGCCCTGGTTGCCGGTCTCACCGTGGCGTCGGCCCTCACCGTCGTCCTGGCCACCCCCGCCCTCTCCACGGCCGCCGCGAACCCCGCGTCCCTCAGCAGTGCAGCCTCCATCCTCGCCTCCGGCGGCGACCTCGCCTCACCGGAGAAGAAGGACATCGCGATGCAGCTGGTGTCCAGTGCGGAGAACTCGAGCCTCGACTGGAAGGCTCAGTACAGCTACATCGAGGACATCGGCGACGGCCGCGGCTACACCGCCGGCATCATCGGCTTCTGCTCGGGCACCGGCGACATGCTCGAGCTCGTGCAGGCCTACACCAACTCCGTACCGAACAACCCGCTCGCGAAGTACCTGCCGGCGCTGCGGAACGTCAACGGCTCCGACTCCCACTCCGGCCTCGGCCAGGCGTTCGTGGACGCGTGGAAGGCCGCGGCGAAGACGTCGCAGTTCCAGGCCGCGCAGAACAGCGAGCGTGACCGCGTGTACTTCAACCCGTCGGTGAACCAGGCGAAGTCCGACGGTCTCGGCGCACTGGGCCAGTTCATCTACTACGACGCCATCGTGATGCACGGCCCGGGCAACAGCTCCGACAGCTTCGGCGGCATCCGCAACTCCGCCATCAAGAAGGCCAAGCCGCCGTCCCAGGGCGGCAACGAGACCACCTACCTCAAGGCGTTCCTCGACGCCCGCAAGGTGATCATGAAGCAGGAAGAAGCCCACGCCGACACTTCGCGCGTGGACACCGAACAGCTCGTGTTCCTCAACGCGGGCAACCTCGACCTCCACACGCCCCTGAAGTGGAAGGTCTACGGCGACTCCTACCAGATCAACTGAGCAAGAACCCGGGTCGCCGATTTCCCTGCGGCGGCCCGGGTTCTTGCCGTAAGCTCGCGCCCCATGAGAACCGTTCTGGGGACGCTCGTCTGCGTCGCGTTGGGTACGCTCGCCACCGTCGCACCGGCTTCACCCGAGCAGAATCCGGCGCAGGATCCCCCGCTGGCCTACCACGGTTCCGCCGGACAGATGGTCACGGTCACCGCGCCGGACCCGTCGTCGACCACCGCGACGCTGATCGCGTGGCAGCGCAAGGGTTCCCACTGGGTCCGGGCTCTCGGGCCGTTCCCGGCGTTCGTCGGCACGCAAGGCATCGGCGAAGCGAGCGAAACGACGTCGCACACTCCTGCCGGCGTCTGGACCCTCACCGAAGCGTTCGGCATCCAGCCCACCAACGGCACCCGGCTGCCCTACCGCCAGGTCACCGACCACGACTGGTGGGTCTCCGACGTCAAGTCGCCCTACTACAACACGCACTACTCGTGCGCGCCCGGCACCTGCCCGTTCGACGAGGCGGCCGGCGAGGACCTCGGCAAGGCCGGCCCCGTCTACGACCACGCCACCGTGATGGACTACAACCGCTCGCCCGCAGTGCCGGGCAAGGGTTCGGCGTTCTTCCTGCACGTCTCGGCGGGCAAACCGACGGCGGGCTGCGTGTCCATCCCGGGCGCTGACCTCGACGCCGTGATGCGCTGGCTCGACCCGGCCGGCCACCCGGTGATCAACATCGGGATCAGTCCACAGTAGACTAGACGAGCTCGTCGGCGGGGCGAGTGTTGATCACGCGGTCCGCCGTGAGACCGACCTTTTCGGCGCGCGCGCACCCGTAGACCTGCCAGTCGAGCTGGCCGGGGGCGTGCGCGTCGCTGTCGATGGCGAACTCGCAGCCCAGCTCCACGGCCATCCGCAGCAACGGCATGGGCGGGTCGAGCCGCTCCGGGCGCGAGTTGATCTCCACCGCCACGCCGTTTTCCCGGCAGGCGGTGAACACCTTCTCGGCGTCGAACGTCGACGGCGGCCGCGCCCGCGGTCCGCGCACGAGCCGGCCGGTGCAGTGGCCCAGCACGCGCACGTGCGGGTTCGCGACGGCCGCCAGCAGCCGCGGCGTCAGCTCCCGCGAGGGCATGCGCAGCTTCGAATGCACGCTGGCGACCACGAAATCCAGCCGCTCCAGCAAGTCCGGACGCTGGTCGAGCGCGCCGTCGTCGAGGATGTCGACCTCGATGCCGTGCAGCAGCCGGAACGGGGCGAGCTCTTCGTTGACGCGCGCGACCTCGTCCATCTGCTTGCGCAGCCGCTCGGGCGAAAGGCCGTTGGCCACGGTCAGGCGCGGCGAGTGGTCGGTGAGCACGATCCACTCGTGGCCGAGGTCGCGCGCGGCCTCGGCCATCTCCTGGATGGGGCTGCCGCCGTCGGACCAGTCGGAGTGCGTGTGGCAGTCGCCGCGCAGCGCGGCGCGCAGTTCGCCGCCGTCGGGCAGATCGGCTTCGGCGACCTTCGCCGCGTACGCGGGCACGCGGCCGAGCCACGCGTCCTCGATGACCCCGGCCGTCGCCTTGCCGATGCCCTTGAGCGCCTGCAGCGTGCCCGAGCGCACGCGGCTCTCGAGCTCTTCCTGCGACAGGTGGTCGACGACCGCCGCGGCCTGCCGGAAGGCGCGGACGCGGTAGGTCGGCTCAGCCGCGCGTTCGAGCTGGAACGCGATGTCGCGCAGTGCGCGTGCCGGGTCCATGCGTCCTGTTTACCCGCTCAGGAGCGCCGGGGCAGCTCGTGGAGCTCGACGTCGGTGAGTTTCCCGGCGTGGATCTCGGCGGTGGTGTAGGTGCAGAACTCCTGCCGGCGCCGGTCGGTGGGCGAGCCGGGGTTGAGCAGGCGCAGGCCGCCGGGCGTCACGGTGTCCCACGGGATGTGGCTGTGGCCGAACACGAGCACGTCGGTGTCGGGGAACTGCGCGTCGCAACGCGCTTCGCGGCCCTTCGCGTCGCCCGTTTCGTGGATCACGGCCAGACGCACGCCACCGAGCGTGACGCGGGCGACCTCCGGCAGCCAGTCGCGCAGCTCGGGTCCGTCGTTGTTGCCGTAGACCGCGATGAGCCGTTTGCTGGCCACGGCGAGCTCGTCGAACGCGTCGAGATCCACCCAGTCACCGGCGTGCACCACGACGTCGGCCCGCTCCACCTCGGCCCAGACCTCGTCGGGCAGCTCCTTGGCGCGCTTGGGCAGGTGGGTGTCCGCGACGAGCAGCAGCCGCACGGTGTTACGCCCCCTCTTCGGGGATCGCGGCCAGCACCCGATCGAGGAACGCGCCGATGTGCTTGCGCAGCAACTCGGCCGCACCCTCGGCGTCGCCCTTCTTCGCGGCGGCGAGCACGGCCTTGTGCTCGCTCCACTCCTTGCGCCAGCTGGGGTTCGTGTCCCAGCCGACCACGGTGATGAGCGCGGCGCGGTCCTTGAGGTCGTCGAGCATCGAGACCATCAGCGGGTTGCCGCACCCGGCGTAGAGCGCGCCGTGGAACCGGCGGTTGAGCAGGCTGAGCGCGGTGTGGTCCTTGTCCGCGAGCGCCGCCTGCGCCTCCTTCAGCGCTTCGGCGGCGTCGTCGAACGACGCCCCGGCCGCCACCGAACGGCGCAGCGCCTCGGGTTCGAGCACCATGCGCACGTCGTACACCGAACGCGCGAGCTCCGCGTCGACCACACACACCGAAGCGCCGCGGTACGGGCTGAACGTGACCAGCCCGGAGTTCGACAGCACCTTCAGCGCCTCGCGCACCGGCGTCTTCGACACCCCGAGCCGCTGTGCCAGCTCCGCCTCCACCAGCGGCTGGCCCGGGAGCAGCTCGCGGGTCAGGATGCCGCGCCGGATCTCCTCCAGGACCACTTCGGTCCGGGAGGCGGGCAGGCTGAACGTCGGTGGCATCGGACACTCCAGGCTCGCGCGGTCTGCCGCGGTGAACAGACCGACATTCAACCAGGCGGGCGCGGACGGTGCCCGCGACCCGCGTGGCGGACTGTGATCATATATCAGATGCCATACTGCCCGTAGCGACGAAAGGCGGCCCGGCCATGAAAACACCGGAGGACCTGCGCAGCCACCGCTGGTTCGGGGGCGACGAGCTGCGCAACTTCAGCCACCGTGCGCGGGCCCGCCAGCTCGGTTACGAGCCCGGGGAACACCAGGGCAAGCCGGTGATCGCCGTGCTCAACACGTGGAGCGACATCAACCCGTGCCACATGCACCTGCGCGAACGCGCCGAACAGGTGAAGCGCGGCGTGTGGCAGGCGGGCGGATTCCCGCTGGAGTTCCCGGTGGCGACGCTGTCGGAGACGTACCAGAAGCCCACGCCCATGCTGTACCGCAACCTGCTGGCGATGGAGACCGAGGAGATCCTGCGCTCCTACCCCGTCGACGGCGCGGTGCTGATGGGCGGCTGCGACAAGACCACGCCCGCGTTGCTGATGGGCGCGGCGAGCGCCGGGTTGCCGGCGATCTTCGTGCCGGCCGGCCCGATGCTGCGGGGCCACTGGCGCAACGAGGTGCTGGGCAGCGGCACGGACATGTGGAAGTACTGGGACGAGCGCCGCGCCGGCACCATCGGTGACGAGGAGCTGTCAGAGCTGGAACGCGGTCTGGCCCGCTCCCCCGGCCACTGCATGACGATGGGCACGGCCTCGACCATGACCTCGGCCGCGGAGGTCCTCGGCGTGACGCTGCCGGGGGCGGCGTCGATCCCGGCCGTGGACTCGGCGCACCACCGGATGGCGGCGGCCAGCGGCGCGCGGATCGTGGACATGGTGTGGGAGGACCTCACGATCACGAAGGTCCTCGACGAGCGCGCGTACGCCGACGCCATCACCACCGTGCTGGCGCTCGGCGGCTCGACCAACGCCGTGATCCACCTGATCGCGATGGCCGGGCGCAGCGGCCTGTCGCTGAGCCTGGCCGACTTCGACGAGATCGCGCGCCGCGTGCCCGTGCTGGCCAACATCCGCCCGGGCGGCGCGTGGCTGATGGAGGACTTCTACTACGCGGGCGGCCTGCCCGGGCTGCTGTCGCGGCTGACGGACCTGCTGCACACCGACCGGCTCACCGTGTCCGGCCGCACCCTGGGCGAGACGCTGACGACCGCGCGCGTGCACAACGACGACGTGATCCGCCCGCGCGACAACCCGCTGGCGGCCGAAGGCGGCGTCGCCGTGCTGCACGGCAACCTGGCGCCGTCGGGCGCGGTGATCAAGCACATCGCCGCCACTCCGGAGCTGCTCACCCACACCGGCCCCGCCGTCGTGTTCGACGACTACGCCGACCTCAAGAAGCGCATCAACGACCCGGCGCTCGGCATCACGGCCGACTCCGTGCTGGTGCTGCGCGGCTCCGGCCCGCTCGGCGGCCCGGGCATGCCCGAGTACGGCATGCTGCCGATCCCCGACCACCTGCTCGCTCAGGGCGTGCGCGATATGGTGCGGATCTCCGACGCGCGCATGAGCGGCACCTCCTACGGCGCCTGCGTGCTGCACGTCGCCCCGGAATCGCACGTCGGCGGCCCGCTCGCCCTGGTCCGCGACGGCGACCTGATCACGCTCGACGTGCCCGCCCGCGCGTTGCGGCTGGAGGTGCCCGACGACGAGCTGGCGCGCCGGCGGGCGGATTGGCTCGAGCCTGCGCCGCGCTTCGAACGCGGTTACGGTGCCCTGTACGCCGAGCACATCACCCAGGCCGACGAAGGCTGCGACTTCGACTTCCTCGCGCGTGCCGGCGCCAACCCGGAGCCCGACGCACGCTGACCGGTTTGTTCCGCAAGGGGCACTAGTCCGGCATGTCCGGCTCAGGCCGTACGCTGTGGCGCGGGACGCAGCAAACGGAGGGTCGAACAGGTGCCGTACGAACCGCGCTGGCCGGAGTCCGAGGACGAGCAGACGGTCGTGCTGCCGGCGGTCGGCTCGTCGGATGCCGAGCCCGAATCGCGCCCTCGGCTGCGCAGGACCCTGTGGATCTCCGGCGGCGTGCTCGCCGCGCTGCTGGTCGTGTACCTGATCGACCTGCTCACCAGCCAGGGCAGCGTGCCACGCGGGACCACGGTCGCGGGCGTCGACGTCGGCGGCCTCGACCGGCCGGTGGCCGAGCGGGAGCTGCGGGGCCTCATCGAGCCGCGGCTGACGCGGCCGCTGACGGTGACCGCGGGTGCGGCCCGGACCACCTTGTCGCCGACGCTGGCGGGCCTGCGCCTCGACTGGTCCGCAACGCTGGACCAGGCCGGTGACCAGCCGCTGAACCCGTTCACGCGGCTGGCGTCGTTCTTCTCGACGCACGAGATCGGCGTCGTCTCGCACGCCGAGGGCGACCGGCTGGACCCGGCGCTGGAGGACCTGCGCGGGCGGGTGGATCGGGCCGCGGTGGAGGGCACGGTGCGGTTCGACGGCACCACACCGGTCGCCGTGGCGCCGCAGCCGGGGCAGAAGCTCGATGTCGCCGCGGCGAAGGCCGCGGTGCTGAGCCAGTGGGCGTCCGGGTCCGAACTGGCTTTGCCCGTGGTGCCGGCGCCGGTGCGGACCACTGCCGCCGGGGTGCAGGCGGCGCTGGAGCAGTTCGCACGTCCCGCGGTGGCTGCGCCGGTGACGATCGAGGGTGAGGGCGCCTCGGCTGTGCTGGAGCCGCGTGACATCGCCGCGGCGCTGACTTTCGCGCCCGCCGACGGCGGCGGGCTGGTGCCGGTGGTGGACCAGAAGAAGCTCGTCTCGGTCGCCGGCCCGCAGCTGAAGTCCACCGAGAAGGAGGGCAAGGAGGCGACCATCGGGTTCAGCGGCGGGAAGCCGACCGTCGAGCCTTCGGTGGACGGGAAGACCGTCGACTGGGAGCCGAGCCTGAAGGCGCTACCGGACGTGCTGAAGCGCGCCGACGGTCGTTCGCTGAAGGCCGTGTACAAGAACAGCCCGGCCAAGGTGACGACCGAGCAGGCCAACGCGCTGGGCGTGAAAGAGGTCGTCGGCGAGTTCACCACCGGCGGCTTCGCGCCCGACTCGGGCGTCAACATCCGCGTCGTCGCCCAGAAAGTGAACGGCGCCATCGTGAAGCCCGGCGAGACCTTCAGCCTCAACGGCTTCACCGGCCCCCGCGGCAAACCCCAGGGTTACGTCGAGGCCGGCGTCATCGAAAACGGCGCCCCGGCCCGCGAGGTCGGCGGTGGCATCTCGCAGTTCGCGACGACCCTGTACAACGCGGCGTACTTCGCGGGCATGAAGGACGCGGGGCACAAGGAGCACAGCTACTACATCAGCCGCTACCCGGCGGCTCGTGAGGCGACGGTGTTCCAGAACCCCAACGGGTCGAGCGTGATCGATCTGAAGTTCACCAACGACTCGTCGACGGGGATCGCCGTTCAGACGATTTGGTCGCCTTCGTCGTTGACGGTGAAGCTGTGGGGCACGAAGCGGTACTCGGTGGAGTCGATCCCCGGGGAGCGGACCAATCCGACTCCGCAGCCGACCAAGCCGGGTCCGGCGGAGAACTGCCACGCGTCCAATGGGGCCCCTGGGTTCACGACTACGGATACGCGCGTGCTGAAGGACGCGGCCACGGGGCGGGAAGTCTCGCGCCACACGCGGACGGTGCGGTACAACCCGCAGCCGAAGATCACCTGCGGGGCTTAGGTGCTTGTGGTCAACATGGTGGAGAAGTTCGGCGCGGACGAACTCCTCGAACGGGAGTGGGATCTGCCGGCGGAGGTCGTCGAGCCGTTGCGCGGACAGGTCGACATGACGCCCGACGGCTGGATCATGCACATGTGGCGGATGACGGCGGAGATCGCCGACATCGTGCAGCCTTGGGTCGACGAGCCCATCGACGTCGAGTCGGGCTCCTGGTACGTCAGCTCGGCGCAGGTCGACTGACGCGTTTCGACCTGAAGATCGCAGGCTGGCATCCTTCTGACTGAGCTTCAGGAGGATGACTTGGCGACAGTGCTGATCCCCGTCCCGGCGCAGGACTCGGACCCGTCCGAAGTGGCCGTCAGCCGGGCGATGCTCGACGGGCACACGGTGGTCTTCGCGACTCCCGAGGGCGCGCAGGCGACCTGCGACGAGCTCATGGTCACCGGCGAGGGCCTCGACCTGTGGAGCCGCGTGCGGGGCCTGCGGAAGCTCACCGCCGTCGGCCGCGTGCTGCGCGCCGATTCGGCCGCGCGCTCGGCGCACGCCGCGTTGCTCGCCGACCCGGCGTGGCGCACCCCGATCCGCTGGGCCGACATCAACCTCGACGACTTCGACGGCCTCCTGCTCCCGGGCGGGCACCGCGCGCGCGGGATGCGTTCCTATCTCGAAAGCCCCGTGCTTCAGGACGTGGTCGTCTCCGCGTTCCAGCGCGACCTCCCGGTCGGCGCCATCTGCCACGGCGTGCTGCTCGCCGCCCGCAGCGTCGACCCGGCCACCGGCCGCTCGGTCCTGCACGGCCGCACGACCACCGCCCTGACCTGGCAACTGGAACGCACGGCCTGGCAGCTGGCACGCCGGACCCGGTTCTGGGACCCGGACTACTACCGCACCTACCGCGAGGAGCCCGGGCAGCCCGCGGGGTACATGTCGGTGCAGCAGGAGGTCACCCGCGCCCTCGCGCGCCCGGAGCACTTCCGCGACACGACGGACCGGGTCCAGGCGAGCGGCCGCGCCCGCGACTCGATGGAGGACTCACGCCCGGCGTTCGTGGTCGAGGACGGGAACTACGTGTCCGCTCGCTGGCCCGGTGATGTGCACACGTTCGCGAAGACGTTCGCCACACGGCTCTGACTCAGGCGGCCGAAGATCACTCACGGCTGGCGGACTGGCCACCAACACACCTGAGATCCACGGTCACACGCGATCGTGCCAGACCAGGAATTCTCTTGGCTCCCTGCTCGCGAGAAGATCACCGATGGGTGACCTCGAGACGGTGTCCAGCCAGCTTTCGAGGGGCGTCCCATCATCGGGAAACCACCATTCCGAAAATCCCCCGGCGGACTCGAGGTCGCGATCCAGGTCATATCTGTACTCCAACTGCACCTGCGAATAAGCTTCGTGCGCCCCGGCCGCGTCGAGAACCTCCAACTGCCGCACCATGCCGACGACCAGCGTGGGCGATGACAGCCAGCCGGCTTTCCCGTACTGGAAGAGCAGCCCGTCCGCGTCCTGGCCGGCGGGGACATCGAACTGCGTCGCGAAGAACCTGCGGGCCAGCTCGACAAGAGCCGGCACCGGCGGGCCGGCCGGCCCGGCCCCGGCAACCAGACCGGTAGCGATGGCGAGCGCGTCGCCGACGGGGCGCTTGTCCGGCAAGCGAACCTCCGAGTCGTGCCACCTGATGACAAGCTCAACGTATCGCTTACCCGGCGCGGGATGAACGCCGAATATCCCGAACGTCACCGAGCGTAACCACCTCGCAACCCACCCCAACCCAGCGCCCTCCGCAACTCACCAACACCCGCAAACACCGCGCACACCTCCCCCAATCCGCGTAATCTCCCCTTCCAGACCACGGAAGGGGGCACTCGTGGCCGAGAACGGCGCGGACGCCGCAATGGGCCTGTACGGGCTCACCAAACGGTTCGGCACCACGCTCGCCGTCGACAGCGTCACCCTGGAGGTTCCGCGGGGCTCGTTCTTCGGGCTCGTGGGGCCGAACGGTGCGGGCAAGACGACGTCGCTGTCGATGGCGGTGGGGTTGCTGCGGCCGGACCAGGGGCAGGCGAACGTGTTCGGCGTGGACGTGTGGCGGGAGCCGGAGCGGGCGAAAAGCCTGATCGGGGTGCTTCCGGACGGACTGTCCATTCCGGAGCGCCTCACGGGCCGCGAGCTGTTGACGTACATGGGACTTCTGCGGGGCCTGCCGCCCGACACGGTGGCGGCGCGGGCGCAGGAGCTGCTGGGCGTGCTGGAGCTGCTGGAGGCCGAGCGCACGCTCGTGATCGACTACTCCGCGGGCATGCGCAAGAAGATCGGGCTCGCGATGGCGCTGCTGCACGGGCCGCGGCTGCTGGTGCTGGACGAGCCGTTCGAGGCGGTGGACCCGGTGTCGGCGTCGACGATCCGGACGATCCTACAGCGGTTCGTCGGCTCGGGTGGCGCGGTGGTGCTCTCGAGCCACGTGATGGCGCTGGTCGAGCAGCTGTGCAGCCACGTCGCGGTGATCACGCGAGGGCGGGTGGTCGCGGCGGGCGCCGTCGACGACGTGCGGGGCGGCGGGAGCCTGGAAGACGCGTTCGTGCACATCGTGGGCGGGCGCACCGGCGGAGCGGAAGGACTGTCGTGGTTGGCGTCCTCGTCCGACTGAAGCTGCGCGTCCTGCGCAATTCCCTGCGCGGCAGCCGCGTCGCGGGCATGGTCGTCGGCGGGGTGATCGGGCTGACGGCCGCCGTGCTGACGATCGTGCTGGCCCTCGTGCCGATCCGCGGCGGCGGTGGCATCACCGTCGACCTGCTGACCACGATCTACGCGGGGTGGGCAGCCGGCTGGGTGCTCGCGCCCATCGCCACCGGCGGCGGGGACGACACGCTGCGCCCCGAGCACTTCGCACTGCTGCCGATCGGCCGGCGCAAGCTCGCCGTCGGGCTGCTGGCCGCGAGCTTCGTCGGCGTGACGACGCTGGTCAGCCTGGTCGCGTTCCTCGGCCTGTTCTTCTACGGCCTGCGCCTCGGCGCGGGCGCGGCGCTGGTCGGGCTCGTGTTCACGGTGCTGCAGCTGGCGTTCGTGGTGCTGCTCTACCGCGTGGTGATGGCGGCGCTCGGCGCGCTGCTGACGTCGCGCAAGGGCAAGGAGCTGGGCATCATCCTGGTCGCGCTGACCGGTCTGTCCGGGGTCGGCGTGAACCTGGCGATCAACAGCCTCGGCCCCGCGATCATCAACGGCCGCGTGCCGGGCTTCGTGAACGTGATGCACGTGCTGCCGTCCGGCTGGGGCACGGTCGCCGTGCACGCGGCCGGCACCGGCGAGTGGGGCACGGCGCTCGGGCTGCTGGTCGCGATGCTCGCGCTGATCGCCGTGCTGCTCGCGGCGTGGGGCGCGCTGCTCGCGCGGCAGGTGACCAGCCCGTCGTTCCGCGGCGCGTCGCGCACGAAGGTGCGGGCCGAGGGTGCGCGCGTGCGCCGCAGCCTGCTGCCCGCGACTCCTGTGGGTGCCGTGGCGCGCAAGGAGCTGTTCACGTGGTGGCGCGACGCCCGCCGGCGCGTCGCCCTGCTGTCGACGCTGATCGTCGGGGTCGTGGTCACGGTCCTGCCGGCGCTGTCCGGCGGCGGGCGGCCGGCGATCGTGCCCTATCTCGGCGTCGCGGTGGTGTTCTTCGCGTGCATGCAGTCGGGCAACCTCTACGGCTTCGACGGCAGCGCGCTGTGGCACACGCTCACCGTGCCCGGTGCCGAACGCGCCGACGTCCGGGGCCGGCAGCTGGCGTGGGCGTTGATCGTGGCGCCGGTGGCGCTGCTGCTGGCCGCCGTCCTGCCGGGTGCGGTCGGCGAGACCGGCGCGTATCCGTGGGTGTTCGGCCTGGTGCCGGCGCTGCTGGGTGGCGGGGCGGGCGTGCTCATGCTGCAGTCGGTGTTCCTCGCCTACCCGCTGCCCGACCAGCGCAAGAGCTCGAGCCCGTGGTCGTCCGGCGGCCGCCCGGGCTGTGCGCGGCTGCTGCAGATGTTCGCGACGATGCTGCTGGTCGCCGCGGGAGCGCTGCCGGTGCTCGCGCTGTGCGTCACAGGCGCGGTGCTCGGCTCGCCGGTGCTGCAGTGGCTCGGCGTGCCGGTCGGGATCGTGGTCGGCGCCGTGCTGGCGTGGTGGTGGGGCGGCCTTGCGCAGCGACGGCTCGCCGCGCAAGGCCCCGAGTTGCTGGCGACCGTGTCCAAGGAGCGGTGAACGACGGGCCGCGGGTCCGGGCGGCCCGTCGTTTCACGGCAACTCGGCCAGGGAAGCGGCGAGCACGTCGTCGGACAGCTCGTTGTCCACCATCTCGCCGGAGAGGTACGCGCCGTACGCGGGCAGGTCGAGGTGCGCGTGCCCGCACAGCGCCGTGAGGATCACCTTCTCTTCCCCGGTTTCCTTGCAGCGCAACGCTTCCTGGATGCACGCGGCCAGCGCGTGCGTCGGCTCGGGCGCCGGGATGATGCCCTCCGCCCGGGCGAAGCGCACACCCGCCGCGAAGCACTCCTGCTGCCCGACGGCGAGCGCCTCGATGAGGCCCAGCTCGTAGATGTGCGAGATGAGCGGCGACATCCCGTGGTAGCGCAGGCCGCCCGCGTGGATCGGGTCGGGGATGAAGCCGTGGCCGAGCGTGTGCATCTTCAGCAGCGGGGTGAGGCCGGCCGTGTCGCCGAAGTCGTACGCGTACGTGCCGCGCGTGAGGGTCGGGCACGCTGCCGGCTCGACGGCGCGGATCACCGGGTTCATCCGGCCCGCCAGCTTCTCGCGCAGGAACGGGAACGCGAGCCCGCCGAAGTTGGAGCCGCCGCCGGTGCAGCCGACGAGGAGGTCCGGCGTGTCGCCCGCGAGCTCGAACTGCTTGAGCGCTTCCTCGCCGATCACCGTCTGGTGCATCAGCACGTGGTTGAGCACGCTGCCGAGCGCGTACCGCGCGTTCGGGTCGGCCGCGGCCTGCTCCACGGCCTCGCTGATCGCGATGCCGAGGCTGCCCGGGGAATCCGGGTCGTCGGCGAGGATCTTCCGCCCGGACTCGGTCAGCGCCGACGGGCTCGGGTGCACGGTCGCGCCGAACGTCTCCATCATCAGCTTGCGGTAGGGCTTCTGGTCGTAGGAGGCGCGGACCTGCCACACCTCGCACTCGAGCCCGTACTGCGCACACGCGAACGCCAGCGCACTGCCCCACTGCCCGGCGCCCGTCTCGGTCGTCAGGCGCGTGACGCCCTCCGCGGCGTTGTAGAACGCCTGAGGCACCGCAGTGTTCGGCTTGTGCGACCCGACCGGGCTCACGCCCTCATACTTGTAGTAGAGGCGGGCCGGGGTGCCCAGCGCTTTTTCCAGCCTTCTCGCGCGGTACAGCGGCGAGGGGCGCCACAGGCGGTAGACCTCGCGGACCTCCTCGGGAATGTCCACGTACCGCTCGGTGGACACCTCCTGCGCGATCAACGCCTGCGGAAACAGCGGCGCGAGATCCTCCGGCCCCACCGGCTCACGCGTCCCCGGGTGCAACGGCGGGGGCGGCGGCTCCGGCAGATCGGACACCACGTTGTACCACTGCGTCGGGAGATCGGCTTCGTCCAGGATGTACTTGGTGCGCTCCGCCATCACGACTCCTCCGGTCTGGAAAACTCAACATAGATCGCCGGAGGCCCGGTGGGCCAGCCTGATTGTCCACAGTGGATCTACTTGGGAGGAAACTTGCCAACTCGCGTCGATCACCTGCAGCTGGCCGACGGTTCCCGCAGGACCGGCCGCCGCGGCGAGTTGCGCGGAGAGGAATAGCCGCTGGAGCGGTCACGGAGGACGTTGCGCGGATCTACCAACTCATCGCCAGGGAGACGTGGCAGCGACAGGGTGGGCCGTTCTCGCGAACGGCTCATCGCCCGTTCAGCGCATCAGCTTTATCACGGTCCACAGCGCGGTCCCCGCCCGGCAGATCCCCAGTCCGACGGCCTCCCGTGGGTGTACACGCCGGAGTCCAGGCAGGTGTAGGACGGCGCCGCGTACCGGATCCCGTACCGCGACTCGGCTTCGCGTGGTGCAACCAATCCTCCCCTTCAGGCGTGTAGGTCGTGCATGCCTGCAACAGGGGAAGGGCCAGCATGACCTTACGAAGATCACTGACGTTGCTCGCCGTCGCGCTCACGATCGGGCTCACCGTCACCGATGGCGCGATGGCGGCAGCGGAAACCACTGGTCAACAGCGTTCCGAGATGACGCTGTCCGCGACGTCCTGGGGTTACGTCGACTCAGCGACACCGACCACCGCCAATTTCAAGCCGTCCGGCAACTTGCCGATCGGCACCTGGGACGCCACACCGCACCTTCAACGCTCGTACGTGAATTTCGACCTGAGTTCGTTGCGAGGTGTTCCGTTCACGACAGTGCTGCTTTCGGCCGGCGAGACGCACTACGTCGACTGCGACAGCCGCGCCACCGAGGTGTGGCGGACCTCCGCCTACACCAAGCAGTCGACCTGGCAGAACCGCCCGGCGGAGCGGACACGGGTAGCCGCCAGGGGCGCCGACGGCACCTGCATCGACAACGACGCCACGTTCGACGTCACCTCTGCGGTGCGGGACGCGGTCGACCACAAGGACCGTCACCTCACGCTGGGCTTCCGCGTCGCCGAAGCCCACGAGGCGGACCCGGCGTTCTATCGGCTGATCGAGGCCCCGGCAACGCTGCGGGTGGTCAACAACGCGCCGCCCGCGGCGCCGACCGACCTCCGCACCAACGACGAACCCTGTGCCAAGGACGGCACCGGGGCACTGGTGAGCGGCCAGCTGGAGCTGAGCGCACAGGTATCCGACCCGGACGGCGACTTCACGTCCGGGCAGTTCACGTGGTGGCCGGTGGCGGACCCGTCGCAACGGCACACGGGTGCCGGGTCGGGCAACCCCGCCGCGGCGTACCCGGACACCTCGGACCTCGCCGACGGCACCTACGCGTGGGAGGTGTACGCACAGGACAGCTGGGGTGCGAAGTCGTCCACGGTGGGCCCGTGCCGGTTCACCGTCGACCGCACGGATCCGAACGCGCCTGCCGTCGTCTCCGCGACGTACCCGGCGGGCGTCGAGGGCGGCGGGGTCGGTGTGGCCGGCGAGTTCACCTTCTCCCCCAACGGTTCCACCGACGTCGTGCGGTACGACTACAGCTTCGGCGCGAACACGCGTGAGATCGCCGCAGGCCCCGACGGCACGGCCACCGTCAGCTTCACGCCAACGGCCAACGGCTGGCAGTCGGTGATCGTGCGGGCGTGGGACCGGGCGGGCAACCTCTCGGGCAGCACCTACTACTCATTCCTCGTCAAGGAGACGCGGCCGACGGTCACGTCCGACCGCTACCCGCCGCAAGGCGGCCCGGACGGCGGCATCGGCGTGCCGGGCGTGTTCCGGTTCGCGCCGGGGATGCCGAACGTCGTGACGTATGACTACCGGCTGGACGACGGCGCGTCCGCCACGGTCACGGCCGGCCAGGACGGCGTCGCCGAGGTGACGATCACGCCGGCCACCGGTGGTGATCACGTGCTGTTCGTGCGCAGCACCGACACCTCGGGCGTAACGACGCCGGAACGGGAGTACCGATTCCTCGTCGATGCGTCACCGGTGGTAAGCGGGCCCGCGAACGTCGACCTGGGCACCTCGGCCACGTACACGGCAACCCCGAGAATGCCGGACGTCGTCGAGTACGACTACTGGTTCGCGAGTGCCGAGAGTACGAAGTGGACGGTCAAGGCGAACGCCGACGGAACCGCCACGCTGCCGATCGAGTTCACCTCGGCTGACCAGAGCCTGCTGCGGGTCCAGGCCCGCGACGCGTCCGGCGGGCTGTCCCCGGTAACGGAGAAACGGTTGTCGCTCAACACCTGGCGACCGACGATCGGCTACGAGGGCGACATCGCGACGGAGGGCAGAGCCGCCACGTTCACGTTCACCACCCCGATGCCGAACGCCGTGGAGTTCGAGTACTGGCTGACGGCGGACCCGGCGACCAGGTGGACCGTGCCCGTCAGCGGGAACACCGCGACGGTGAGCTACACCCCACCAAGGATCGGCGACTACGAGATGGTGGTGCGCGCGAGGAACACGGCGGGCGTGTGGTCGTCAACGGACAACATCACGTGGACAGTGACGAACGATCCAACGGTGACCTCGAAGGAGTTCCAGGCGAACGGGCGGGCGTTCCCCGGCACCTTCACGTTGGAAGCCCGCCAGCCGGGCGCGGTGGCGTTCGAGTACTCGTTCGACTGGGGTCCGTTCCAGCAGGTGGCCGCTCAGAACGGCCGCGCTGTGCTGGCATGGACTCCCCCGCTGCCACCGGAAGGCTGGGCCTCCCACAACCTGCGGGTGCGTACGGTGACGGCCGACAAGGTCGCCTCGCAGGAGAACACGTACGGGTTCAGCATCTCGAGCGCGCCGTACGTGTCGTCCAAGGAATACCCGGAAAACGAGTGGTCGGGCGGTCCTGGTGTGCCGGGGACGTTCACCTTCACGCCGGGTATGCCGGGCATCGTCTCGTACACCTACTCCGTGCGGAACGACCGGGGTGCCGTGACAGAGGAGTTCACCGTGCCGGCGGACAGTTCGGGTGCGGGGACGATGACGTGGACCCCACCGGACCGAGGCATCTACTCGGTCACCGTGTGGGGCAACACGGCCGACGGCACCAGGTCGGGTGACATCGGCTACTCGGTGTACGTCGACTAACCGCCGTTCGTCGACCCCGGCCGCGGCCGGGAGTACACCGTCGGGGTGCTGCTGCTCGGCATCGTCGTGGGGTTGGCGCTGTTCCGCCGCGGCGTGCTGCGGACGCCCGGGCCGTGGC